>JAYVAI010000241.1:0-4090 GCA_043751075.1 Cyclobacteriaceae bacterium
GAGCCTTCGGCCAGAAAGAAATCTTTTGAATCGGCAAGGACTTTCTTCTTCCGGTTATAAATCCAAAAGCCATAGAAGGCCACGATGCAGAAGTAAACAAGGAAAACAATGTAATCCCAAAATTGCAGTTCGTTCATTTTAACAGGGGAGTTAGTAGTTAGGAGATAGTAGTTAGGGGTCGGTGAACACCTTCGCAAAGGTTGATCGAATAAAAGTCAGGTTCTTTTTTGAAAGTAGCAACATATTTCTCCCTGACTTTTAGGGAATAGTTTTCAACGGCATCTTTCCTCACCAAATTAATGGTGCACCCACCAAACCCTCCGCCCATCTGCCGGGCACCGAGCACTTCATCAGGGAATGTTGATGCAAGGGTCACCAGCATATCCGACTCATCGCAACTTACCTCATATTCTTTGCTCAACCCCCAATGTGTTTGGAACATAAGTTTTCCAAAAGCGCTCAGGTCACCGGCCTTCAACAAAGCTGCCCCTTGTTGGGCGCGCCAAATTTCTTTCACCACAAACCGGCACTTGACAAATACCTCTTCGCTCGCCAATGTGTGCAGGGTCTCCAGTTCGCCCATGCTCACATCGCGCAACGATTTAATATCGGGCCGTGCTCGCTGCAGCAATGCCACACCCTCTTCGCAGGCAGCCCGCCTGTTGTTGTAGGCGGTTGAGGCAAGCGCGTGGCTTACCTTGGTGTTGATCAACAAAATTTCAATGTCTGGAAAATCAAATGGAAGATATTCGTGTTGCAGGCTGCGGCAATCCAATAATAATGCAGCATCTTTTTTTCCAAACAAACTTGCATATTGATCCATGATGCCGCACATGACACCCGCAAAATTATGCTCTGCATATTGACCGATCTTTGCCAACTCCAACCGCGTAAGGTGTAAATCAAAAATCTTATCTAAGGCAAATCCAAAACCACAACACAAAGCAGCCGAGGAAGACATACCTCCACCACTGGGAATGTCGCCACCAAACACGCAATCCACTCCACCAATGTCCAATCCCCTTTTTTTTATAGCGTCTATCACACCCATAAGATAATTTTGCCATTCCCCGCCTGCCTGCAATTCAGATGCTGCAAATGAAATGGATACATTAAAATCAACAGAGAAAAAATTGAAATTGCCTGTGTGGTTGGGTGCCACGGCAAAAACCAACTGCTTGTTCACGGCAGCCGGCATCACAAAGCCATTGTTGTAGTCGGTGTGCTCGCCAATCAGGTTGATGCGGCCCGGGGCGATTACCAATAAGGGTTCTCTTTCAAATTTACTTCTGAAAATGGAGGAGACAGATTGAAGGAGGGTCATTTCAGTGTTTAAGTTTTAAAAGTAGAGGTTTGATGGCTCACATAAAACTAAGAGCACACAAAATCATCGCCCGCATCCGAACATATTTCTTCAACATTGAACAGGTACAAAAATAGGATAGCCTAAACAGCGCTTGAATATAGGTTATTGCTCGTGGTACAAACTTTGACTTTGAAAGCCAAACCCAAGACTATGTTGAAAAACTATCTGCTCCTATTTGTTCGGAATCTTAGAAGGCAAAAACTCTTTTCAACCATCAACCTGCTGGGCCTTACGGTGAGCATAACAAGCACGATGCTTATTTACTTGTATGTGCGACACGAGTTTAGTTACGACCGCTTTCATGCCCATGCAGATCGCATCTATCGTGTAAACCAGACTTTTATTTGGGGCGAAGGCGATGACAATCAATTCGCGTCCACGGGGCCGGGGGTTGCCAACGCCTTAAAGGAAGAGTTGCCGGAAGTGGAAATGATCACCAGCATCCATACGCCAGGAAACTTTATCATCTCCTACACCAATCCATCGGGGCTTGTGGTTTCGTTTGAAGAGGATAAAACACTCGCTGCCGATACCAACTTTTTCCACATGTTCAATTTTCCGTTGGTGCAGGGCAATGCCAACGCTGCATTGGCACAGGCGAACACACTGGTGATGACCCAAGCCACGGCAAAGAAATATTTCGGAGATGAAAACCCGTTGGGCAAACTTGTCAGGCTTTCCAATGCAGGAAATGAAATCACCTACGAAGTAACCGGTGTAGTTACTGACCTGCCTGAAAACTCTTACATTGATTTTAATGTTCTCCTATCCATGCGCAGCTTCCCGGTGGAGCGAATTCACTGGAGCTGGGTGTGGACTCAACTCGAAACGTTTGTGCTGCTCAAAGAGAACACGGATATGGAAAACACGCGCACTAAACTGACCACTATTCCGCGCAAGCATGCGGAGGAAACGCTGAAGCGGATCATGAATGTTTCGTACGATGAGTATATCAAATCAGGAAAAAAATGGGAATTGTTTTTACAACCGCTCCTTGAAATACACCTGCCCTCGCACACGGTTTACAATCGAGTGAACGAGGCGGGAAACAAAAAAATTGTTTACTCGCTGATGGGAGTGAGTGTTTTTATCCTGCTGCTTTCGTGCGTCAACTTTATGAATTTGTCCACGGCCCAATTCACACGCAGGGTAAAAGAAGCCAGCATCAGAAAAATTTTAGGGCTTGGCAGAAAAGAGTTGAGCCTCAACCACTTTTTTGAAGCATTGGCCTTTTGCTCAATTGCCCTGGTGCTGGCCTTGGCACTTGCACAATTGTTGTTACCGGCATTTAATTTAGTTACCGGCTTAGCTCTTCAACTCAATGTATTGGGCGATCTGAATTTATGGTTTGTGTTGGTAATGCTTGTTATAGTGATGGCAGTTGTTGCCAGCAGCTACCCTACTTTCTTCCTTACGGGATTTCATCCAGTGGAAGGAATCAAAGGAAGGATGAGAATGGGAAACCACGGGAAATTTTTTCGCAGTGGATTAGTTGTGTTTCAATTCAGTGTCTCCATCCTCCTCATCATTTGCACGGCCATAGTATTTCAACAGCTAACTTATGTATCGGAAAAAGACCTCGGGTTTGACAAAGAGAATTTATTGGTACTTAAGCATGTGGAATTGATAAAGGATACGGAGAGCATCGCCTTTGCTGCCATGAATATCAGCGGTGTGGTCAATGCCACGGTGTGTTCCTCGCTTCCTCCCACCGTTTGGGGTGGCGACAAGTTCAGTGCGGAGGGGATGAACAATGAGACCTTTGCCCTCAACTATACATCGGGCGATGAACAGTTCATCACCACGCTGGGCATCGAACTTAAACACGGCAGGTTGTTTTCAAAAGAAATGCCCGGGGATGAAGATCGTGTCATACTCAATGAATCGGCCATCAAGCGGATTGGGTGGGCAGCCGATGAATCTGCTATTGGCAAAAAGATTGAATCGCCAGGCGGTGAAATAAAATTTGAAGTGATTGGCATCGTAAAAGATTTCAATTACTGGTCGCTTGAAAATCCCATCGAACCGATGGCCATCTTTCATATCAAGGCTAAAAATTTATTTGGGGATGGAGATAAGCGCTACCTGGCCTTGCGGATTGAAGGACAAAACAGCGAGGCGTGGAAAAATACCCTCGCGGAAGTAAGCTCGTTGTGGAAGGTGCATGCCGGAGATACTCCCGTTCAATACGAGTTTATGGATCAGGCATTTGCCGATACGTTTAAAACACAACAGCAATTTGGAAGTGTGCTTACCGTGATGGCCTCATTGGCAATATTGATTGCAGCACTTGGTTTGTTGGGGATGATCATTTACACCCTGGAGCAACGCACCAAAGAGATTGGTATAAGAAAAGTGTCTGGTGCCAGCGCGATAGATATTCTTGCGCTCATCTCCAAAGGATATACGAAGTTGATCGTGTTGGCATTCCTTATAGGAGCACCTCTATCGTATTGGATAATGCAACAATGGTTGCAGGATTTTTCTTATCGCATTACGCCCTCGCTTTGGATATATGGGCTGGCAGGCGTTGGCACCTTGTTGGTAGCGATCACGATCACGGGGTACCATTCCATAAAGGCAGCACTGACCAATCCGGTAGATGTGTTGAAGGATGAATGAAATTGAAGTTTACCAAAGAGGAGTTGCTAATTAAATTCGGATCAGGCAATTTCAAGAGGTTTGATTTGCTTGTATTTGGTGTTTTTTTCTTTTTCTTCCTCA
>JAYVAI010000242.1:0-4089 GCA_043751075.1 Cyclobacteriaceae bacterium
CATACAATACGTGGTGGGGTTGGACATAAACGCCAATCACATTAAAAGTGCCAAGTCGGGTTATGTGTTTGGCACAACCCGGCCAATCCATATTGGCAAACGCACCCATGTGTGGGAGATAAAAATTGTAAATGAGCAGCAAGAATTGATTTGCGTAAGCAGGATAACGATGGCGGTCATAGATAAAAGGTAGGGGATGATGATCACAACAAAAGAGAAAGATTCTTCAACAAGGATACAGATACTACACGGTGCGATTGGCGAGGCGTTGCGCCAGGGATCAAGTTTTTCACTTTGGAAAACACCCGGCATAGATCAAAATCATTTAATTGTTTGCAGCAGGCCCATAGAGGTGGAAGACTTTGTGCTTGAGGAGGGAAGTGCGGGCTTTGCCTTTTCAACTTTTGCGCCCGATGGCAAAAAATTATTTTTCCCTGCCGAAACGCATTATCAGTTTGATGGCGAAACGCAAACCCACGGGCCACAAGCAACACCAACTCCAAACGATGTTTCAAAACTAAATCATAAACCGGCAAGGCCTCGATTTCATTACGTATCAAGTTCAAAACACCAAGTTGACGTTGACTATATATCGTTGGTAAACCAGGCCCTGCTTGAAATTTCTGAAGGGCGGATCGAAAAAGTAGTGCCATCGCGGTGCAAGGATATTGCCATCACCGATCAATTTGATTTGGTCAAAGCCTTTCACACACTGTGCCAAACCCATCCACAAGCATTGGTGTCACTCGTGTCGTCACCACAAACAGGAACCTGGTTGGGTGCCACGCCCGAATTGTTGGTGAGTGTTGGTGACCAGAATATTTTTAAAACAATTGCCCTTGCGGGAACATTGCCTTATACCCAAGATGTGGATTTAAAATCGGTAGCGTGGACGCAAAAAGAAATTGAAGAGCAAGCTCTCGTTTGCCGATACATCATCAACTGTTTTAAAAAAATCCGCCTGCGCGAATATGAAGAGCACGGCCCGCGCACCGTGGTGGCCGGCAACGTGATGCACTTGAAAACTATTTATGAAGTGGACATGGCAGCTACCAATTTTCCTCAGTTGGGTTCGGTCATGCTCAAGCTCATGCACCCTACTTCGGCTGTGTGCGGCATGCCTTTCGAAAATGCCTATTCATTTCTAAAAAATAAGGAAGGTTATGATAGGCAGTTTTATAGCGGCTACCTGGGCTCTGTGCAGATTAATAACGAGAGCCTGATATTTGCAAACCTCCGGTGCATGCAAGTATATAAAACCTTTGTGAGGCTTTATGCGGGTGCCGGCATCACCATCGACTCAATCCCTGAGAAGGAATTTGAAGAGACTGAAATAAAAATGCAGAACCTCCGTAACTTAATCAACCCTTAGCCTCCACGCGATTGCGCCTGCAACCTATTTACGATATCGCAGAAATTTGTGCGCAACATGGAGTTGCCAATGCCATTGTGTGCCCAGGTTCGCGGTGCGCTCCGCTCACGCTTGCTTTTGCTCGTCATCCCGAAATCACCTGTCGCACGTTTAGTGACGAGCGAAGTGCCTGCTTTATTGCCAACGGTATTGCGCAACAAACTCAAGCACCGGTGGGCATCGTTTGCACATCGGGTTCTGCCGCCTATAATTTTGCGCCCGCCATTGCCGAAGCATTTTTTCAAGAAATACCGTTGCTGGTTTTCACTGCCGACAGGCCCGCAGAATGGATTGACCAATGGGACGGGCAAACCATACGGCAGACCAATATTTTTGGGGCTCATGTAAAGAAATCCTATTCGCTTCCGCAAGAATATTCAACTACTGATTCGGTCTGGCACATCAACCGTATCGTAAACGAAGCGATCTTATTGGCGCAAGAATTTCCCAAAGGCCCGGTGCACATCAACGTGCCCTTGCGCGAACCGCTGTATCCTGCCAAGGATGAAAAAATAAACTTTTCAAAAACCAAAAGCGTAGTGAGGGCGACATCTTCCTCCCTTGAATTAAACCAATCCGACATAGTTGCATTGCGCAAGACAACAGCAAAGTATTCTAAAATATTGGTCGTGGGTGGCCAACAAGATTTTCACGAAGGCCAATCAAAAGCTGTTGTTAAGTTTTGTAAAAATAATCATGCCGCCCTTGTGGGCGATATTATTTCAAACCTTCACTCCCTTAGCGAAGCAGTGCGCCATACCGATACATTTTTGGGCCAGTGTGGCGATGCCGTGCAAAAATCGCTGGCCCCAGAACTGTTGATAACGTTTGGAAAATCAGTGATCTCAAAGAACCTCAAAGTATTTTTGCGCAAGCACAAAACTTTGGAGCATTGGCACATACAGCCTACCGGAAATGCGGCCGATACTTTTCAATCTTTAACGCGGGTGATCCATTGTACTCCTAACCATTTCTTTGAGAGCGTAGCTGCCGTTGAAATGACAGAACCCTTTCATGATCAAAAGAAAGAAAATTATGTTCGCCTGTGGCAAGCTGAGGAAAGCAGGACCATGCGGTCGATAGAAAAATATTTTGATGAAATGCGTTTCTCAGAATTTCATGTGTTGAAAGAAATCATCAGCTCACTTCCGGCCCGGTGCAATGTGCATTTGGCCAACAGCATGTCGGTGCGGTATGCAAACTTTATTGGCCTTGATGAAAAAAATAAGGGTCTTCATGTATTTGCCAACCGTGGCACCAGCGGCATTGACGGATGCACCAGCACTGCGGTGGGCCACGCGTTGACAAGCGATGTTCCCAATATTCTGATCACGGGCGACATGGCATTTTTCTACGACCGCAATGCGTTTTGGCATAACTATCCGTTACCGAATTTGCACGTGGTGATACTGAACAATCACGGAGGCGTGATCTTCAATTTGATTGATGGGCCGGGCAGCCTTGTTGAAAAAGATGAATATTTTATTACAAATCAAAAACTGAACGCCTCGCACTTAGCCTCGGAGTTTGGTTTTGATTATCTGAAACTTGATACATTAAAAAATATAAAGAACACCGTAAAAGATTTTTTTGAGTTTGATGGCAAAACAAAAATACTGGAGATTGCCAGCGATCAGAAAACTTCCAAGAATGCATTTGAACAATTTAAAGACACTATAAAAAATGGGTATGAAGCTTAACTACGATTGGAAACAGGTGAAAGAATACAAGGAGATTCTTTTTCACAAACACGAAGGCATAGCGCGCATCAGTATCAACCGGCCTGAGAAACACAATGCCTTCACACCACTTACTGTGCAAGAAATGATTGACGCGATGTATATGTGCCGCGAAGATCAGGAAGTGGGTGTGATCATTCTCACCGGTGAAGGTGGAAAAGCTTTTAGCAGTGGCGGTGATCAAAGTGTGCGCGGGCATGGCGGCTACGTGGGCAAGGACACCGTTCCACGATTGAATGTGTTGGACCTTCAAAAAATTATCCGCTCTATTTCCAAACCGGTGATTGCGGCTGTGGCCGGATGGGCGATTGGCGGTGGGCACGTGCTGCATGTAGTGTGCGACTTGACCATTGCCGCAGACAATGCGCGCTTTGGCCAGACCGGGCCCATGGTGGGAAGTTTTGATGGTGGCTTTGGATCTTCGTACCTGGCCCGCATTGTGGGACAAAAGAAAGCCAGGGAAATCTGGTATTTATGCGATCAATACGATGCGCAAGAGGCATTAGACATGGGCTTGGTAAACAAAGTTGTGCCCTTGGAAAAATTAGAAGAAACGTATGTGGCCTGGGCAAAAAAAATATTGAAAAAAAGTCCGCTCGCCATACGCATGATCAAGTGTTCTTTCAATGCAGAGCTTGACGGCCAGGCCGGCATACAAGAGTTGGCCGGCAATGCAACACTGCTGTATTATCTAAGTGATGAAGCCAAAGAAGGCAAGAATGCTTTCCTTGAAAAAAGGGAACCGGATTTTTCTAAGTTTCCCAAGTTTCCTTAACACAAGCGTCAGACACCTATAATAGCCTGCCGGTAGGCAAAATGAAAAAATGGAAAACCCGTGGATCAAATTTGACACTGATCAATATTCCTTTGAAGAAATCAAGGAAGGAAAATACTCACCTCCGCTTAACGGGTATAAAAAAATCGCCCTCGACTTTTGCC
>JAYVAI010000243.1:0-4088 GCA_043751075.1 Cyclobacteriaceae bacterium
TGCAATTTTTTGTTGAGTAAGCCAAATGGTTTCATTCTGCATATAGATTTCCACTTTCACATTTCCGTTGGGAGTTGTGTAAAGTAGGATTTCATTGAAACCTCCGGTTGCTATATTTTTTTTCTTAGTCATTTACCAACTTATTTTCCCTGTCAACAAATTTTGCATCATGCCTTGCTATAGCAGTTTGTTGAGTTTCTTTTCGAAATGCTCTAACAGCAATTTCTTTTGTGCCTTTCAAAGTAACCAAAAAATTCCACCTTCGGAATTTCAATCAGGTCGTGCTTGTTGTCAGAATACTTGCCGGAGACATATTCCACGAATAAAAGAACCAACACATAATCCTTGTAGTTGGCTGCATCCATTCCACCACGAAGTTCATCGCAGCTTTTCCAAAGAGCGGAGTAGAGTTCAGATTTTTTTATTGCCATTTAAGCAGGTTTCCGGTTTAAAGATTTAAAAATAGATCGTTAATTCATTTTCTCAAAGTCCAAGTTGTCACGAAGCCGATTACTTCTCCCCGTGGAGAATCTTTGTTATTAGAGTGTCACTCGTTTTGGTTAACTACTTTGCCCGGACCTATTACTGCCAAGATCGGGACCCGATGCCTCCAAGTAGCAAATTTTCTATTTACCTTCCCGAAAATTTAGGTTGCTGCGAATTTTATATTTTGCACTAAAATTTAATTTATGTTCGATTTCTTCCCCGATGCACCCGCCTTTCAATACCCGGATATGGTGAACATTGCCTATTCGCTGGCGTGGGCATTTGTGCTGGCCTCGTTGATTGCCATCACCCACCGGCTTACGTTTTTAGGCGAATCGTATCCCAAGCAATTGTTTCAGGCCCTTGTGCTTGGCTCCATCGTAACGGCCATGGTGATGATGGCCATAGGCGATAGTTTGGCCAGAGGATTAGGCGTGTTTGGAGCGATGGCCATTATCCGTTTCAGCACCCGCATTGAAGACCCGCGCAATGTAATCTTCTTGCTGGCTGCCATGTGCAGCGGCCTGGCCGTGGGCGTGTTTGGCTTTGCCATTTCCTTTGCGGGAACAATTTTCTTTTGCCTTGCCGCATTTGTCCTCCACTTCTCCCCGTTCAAAATGTTTGCACATGGCCACCGGTTGGAAATCACTATTAGCGGAGAAACCCTGCGCGCATTGGTGGAAAATATCCTGCCGCGCTATTGCGGAGAGTTCAGGCAAATTGGAGTCCTCTCAACAAAAGAAAACTATCTAAGATTAGATTATACGCTCTCCCTTAAAGAGGTGGCCGGAAAAAATCTTTTGGTGCAGGAGCTAAAAAAAATTGAAGGCGTAACGCGCGTAAATATTTCGTCCATCGAATTTAACAACAGCAGGATCTGACCGATGAAACTAAATTCATTTTATAGTGTGGTTGTGGCATTGCTTGTTGGTTTGTTTTTTATCACACACAAACTTTACAACGGCAGCGGCAAATCGTGGGTGGGCGTGGCCGAGGCCAAGGACTTCACCATATCTTCGGAAAAGCAGGCCACTGTTTATTCCATCCACGTGGTGCAAGGGCAGGCGATACACGCAGGCGACACCTTGATCCAACTATCGTCTGTGTCATTAGTGCAGGACATCGAAAAATCGGGAAACCGTATTGGCCTGTTGCAATCCGAAAAAAAAGAAAAGCAAAGTTTAGTGAAAAGCGATCTGGCTTTATTGAACTCATCCCATTCCATTGAAGTAAACCAACTTGAAAAAGAAATCAACGAGGCACAGAGCGAGTTGCAACTCAACAAAAGCCTTACGGCCGATTTAAAACTCAACAACCGCCAACCACAAGCCAGCCCGCTGGAAGAAAAAATAAAATCATTGAAGGAAGAGATAGTCCTTCGCAACAGATCCCTCCAAATAAAAACCAGCGACATAAACCAAAAAAACGATGCCGATCAATCGCTACTTCAAAACCAAATACAGCTTTTGCAAAACGAATGGTCCATATTGAAGCGCGAAAACCTCGGTCTGGTAAAAGTTGCTGCCACCGATGGTGTGGTCGCATCCATTCCGGTAAAACAAGGAGAGGAAGTTGATTCTTACACCGATCTTATTTCCATACTTCCCCAAAGCCCAAGCTCTGCTGTGGGTTATTTGCAATCCGAAAAAAACAATCCTGCCATTGGCACCAAAGTGCAAGTGCTGGGGTACGATGCCCGTTGGAAAACTGCGGAAGGAAAAGTAATTGGCTATGGGGCCATCACCGCCCTGCCCGAAATTTTGCAGAAGTCCACTGCGGTAAAAGCATTCGGAAAAGAAATATTTATCGAGTTGCCTGCCCAAAATGATTTTTCCACAGGGGAAAAACTGCTTATCCGGCTATGGGAAAACTGAAATTCTTGTTTTTGTTTTTTGCGTTTATCCCCGGCACACTTTTCAGCCAAGCCATCTCACTTAAACAATTGTTAAAGTCATCGCTAAGCGACCCCATTTTCAAGTCGTTTGATGCCCAACAATCCTATTTGCTCAAAAGCCAAAACTTCGCGTTGCCGTGGATCAACCGGATGCAATTCCGCTATCAGGACAATCAACTCAACGACTTCCAAACCCGATACGGCCTGCGGGTGGAACCTGTAAATCCGTGGCAACGCAAACATAACAATCAGTATTTTCAGGGTATTCAAACCCTGAAGAGCATCGAACAAAAAATGCACCTAAAAGAAATCCTCCTCAACCGCTACAACATGGTGGTGGAGTTTTGGATGGCTTCGGAGCGGGCCCACCTCACCACAAGGCAAAAAGAAATCCGGGAGCAAATAGGAAATGCGTTAGGCCAAAAATCAGGATCCACCGGTTTTGATACAGATCAATTTCTGAATGCGCAACTCGATGTGATAGCGAAAGAAGCCGATAGCCACGAGGCCAATTTTGAGCGCGATGTGGCACACGGAAATATCCTGGCCATCAGTGGTGCTACCCGATTTGATTTATTATTTACAGAGCTGATCGAGGTGGATCAAATCAACCAGTTCATCAACACCGAAATCAACACAAACCGGACCGGACTTGAGTTATTGAAACAACGCGTGGAGGTATCGGGCTTGAAAATGAAGTTAGAGAAATCAAATATTGACCTTGGGTTTTTGCAAACCATGTATTCAACAGACACGCGTACTGATAGGGAAAATATCCTGGGCCTGGCGTTGGGGGTAACTATTCCTTTGGCCAACCCGAACAAGGAAAATGTGGCCCGCGAAAAAATGAACACGATGGAGCTTCAGGGAGAATTGGAACAATTTCAATTGGAGGAGAAAATCAATATGGCCAGCAGCATCGCCAATCTGAAACTGCGCCTGGATCACTACCAAAAGTTGGACAGCCTGATCGCATCGGTAAAAAACAAGGGATTGAATTTGCTTACTGGCCGGAGCAATAATTACGACCCTGTCATTGAATTGAAATATCAGGAGAAACTGATCCAGTTTGATTTGCTAAAGGCAAAAATTAAAAAGGAAGTACTTTTGCAATACATTTCCTTTCTTGCCAATGCTGATAAATTGCATGAGCGACCGATGGTAAATTATCTTTCGAAAAATTTTGAAAACGTAGAGTAGTAAAACACAGTCCTATCATCAGCCAAAAAAATTTTATGACAAGTAGATTTTCTTCAAACCCCGCTGCCCTCATTGCTTTGTTTCTTGCCCTCGCAATTTTTAGTTGCTCAGAAAAGAAAGCACCTGCCGATCTGATCATACGCGGAGGCACCATCTATACGGTGGAGGATTCAAACCCGGTAGTGGAAGCAGTGGCCGTAACCGATGGAAGAATTGTGTATGCAGGCGATGCAGAAAATCTTTGCAAGTATGAAGGTGCGAACACACAGGTAATTGATTTGATGGGCAAGACCATGACACCCGGATTCATTGAAGGCCACGGACATTTTATGGGGCTTGGCTACAGCGAATTAAATCTTGATTTGATGAGCGTTACCAGCTATGAAGAGCTGGTAGAAAAAGTGAAGCAGGCAGTTTCAAAATCACAGCCCGGTCAATGGATTGTAGGCTGGGGCTGGCACCAGGACAAGTGGACAATCAAACCTGAAAAAATGATCAAAGGTTTTCA
>JAYVAI010000244.1:0-10991 GCA_043751075.1 Cyclobacteriaceae bacterium
GAAAGCCCGAAGCGCGGTGGATTTCATGCGTGGACGGACTTGGAACGGATAGCCCAGCCCCGTTTCGGGGGGCCGCCCAAGATTTTTTTCAAGCCCGAAGTGTTCAAGTTATTTTGACAGTTTTACTTATCAAAAAAATGATCACACCAATTCGGCTACCTGTGTTTGCTTGGCCAACTTTTGTTGTATCTCATACGGCACGGCCACGTACTCTGCAACCTTTTGACTGAAACTTGCTTTGCCTTGCGACAAGGAGCGCAACGTGGTTGAGTATTTATTCAATTCGGCCAGTGGGGTCTTTGCTTTGATCACCTGGTAATTGTCCTGCGAGTCGATGCCCACAATCAGTGACCTGCGGGTTTGCAAGTCGCCCATTACATCGCCAATCATTTCTTCGGGCACAATTACTTCAAGGTCGCAGATGGGTTCGAGCACTTGCGGTTCTGCTTTCATGAAGGCATCTTTGAAAGCCATCATGCCGGCAATTTTGAATGATATGTCGTTGGAGTCCACCGGGTGCATTTTACCATCGTACACCAACACACGCACATCGCGCACATACGATCCGGTGATGGGCCCCTCTTCCATTTTTTCCATCACCCCTTTCAGTATGGAGGGGATAAACCGGGCATCGATCACTCCGCCCACAATGCAATTATAAAACACCAGCTTGCCGCCCCACTCCAAATCAATTTCTTCTTTGCCCCTCACGGTAAACTCGGTGGGTTCGGGCATGCCTTCATAGTAGGGCTCTATCTTTAGATATACTTCACCAAACTGGCCGGCTCCCCCCGATTGTTTTTTGTGACGATAGCTGGCGAGCGATGGTTTCCGTATCGTTTCCCGGTAAGAAATGCGAGGAGGGATAAAATCCACATTCAATTTATAGGTGTTCTCTAAATTCCATTTGCAAACCATCAGGTGCATTTCGCCCTGGCCGGAAAGTATCAGTTGCTTCAATTCTTTGGAATATTCTACCAGTATTGTTGGGTCTTCCTGGTGTATCTTGGCCAACACTTCGCCAATTTTTTCATCGTCTATTTTTGTTTTGGCAATCACCGCGGTGCGTATCCGGGGTTCCGGAAATACAATAGGGTCGATGGAAACATCAAAGCCCTTTGCGTGAAGTGTTTGGTTTGTGAAGGTGGCTTTTAATTTCAGTGTGGCGCCAATGTCGCCCGCTGTTAATTTATCAACCGGGTTCCTGTTTTTCCCATCCATGATGAAAAGGGAATGGAACCGCTCGATGGCACCGGTTTGACTGTTGATGAGTTCGGAGTTGTTGGTCACTTCTCCAGAAATCACTTTAAAGAAAGAGAGCTTGCCCAGGTTGGGTTCTAATTGCGATTTGAAAACAAAAAGAACGGCAGGCTTGGCGGGGTCGAACAATATTTCTTTTCCATCGATGGTACGTTCGGGTTGGGCTTCGCGCGGAGTGGGGGCCACGTTGTCAATGAAACCCATCAGGCGGCCACTGCCCATATTTTTTTTGGCCGACATCACAAACACGGGGAACACATTGTGGTGGATCATTCCCGCTTTCAGCCCGTGGCGCATTTCATCTTCGTCTAAGGTTCCTTTCTCAAAATATTTTTCCATCAACTTCTCATCATTTTCGGCAGCCTTCTCCACCAGTTCGTTGTGGAGGAGGTTTGCTTTTTCTGTTTCTTCTTTTGGAATGGGAAGTTTTTCGGGCTTGCCTCCATCGGCTGGAAATTTATACATCACCATCTTGAGCAAGTCGATAATGGAATTGAAACTTTCTCCGTGGTTTACGGGGTATTGCATTTGGGTGACAGCCTTGCCAAAACTATTTTTCAGGGAAGCCAGCGAAGAATCAAAATCTGCCTTGGGGTGGTCTTCCTGGTTGATTGCAAAAATGATGGGCTTTCTAAACCTGTCCACATATTTCCAGATCAGTTGAGTGCCTACTTCCACACCGTTTTGCGAATTGATCACCAGCACACAGGTGTCGGCCACGCGCAGGGCCGAAACCATTTCGCCCACAAAGTCGTCAAACCCGGGCGTGTCGATAATGTTGATTTTATAATCTTTCCATTCGGTGTGCATGGTGGAAGCAAACACTGAGTTGCCTCGTTCCTGTTCTATCTCGTGGTAGTCGCTTACGGTATTTTTTCCTTCAATTGTACCTCTGCGGTGGATAATGCCGGCTTCAAATAGCATGTCTTCAGCCAGCAAGGTTTTGCCGGCCTTTGGCGCCCCCAAAAGGGCAATGTTCTTAATGTGTTTTTCATCATAGACTTTCATGGCTGTATGGTTTAAAGGGTTAACTGTGCCGCGCCATGCACCTGGATGAACCGGAAAAACAGGGTGTGCATTTCGTGTGCTTCATTTTCGTTGCGCAACCGAAATGTGCCGCGTGTTGCGTTTTGCGAATCACTGAATGAATATACTGAGATAATATGATATTAGTCAACCGGAAAGTTGATAGTTGGCAGGAAGAAAAAAATTTAAACGCAAAGGCGCAGAGTTTCGCAAAGGATTCTCTGCGTACCTCGGTGTTCTCTGCGTTAAAAAATTTAAACGCCAAATGCGCGGAGTTTCGTAAAGGATACTCTGGGTTAAAAATATAAACGCAAAGGGCGCAGAGTTTCGCAGAGGGGTTGGGAGAAAGCGAAGGCAAATTTAAACTCTGCGTATCTCTGTGTTAAAAAACTTAAACGCAAAGGGATTCTCCGATTAGAATTGGCCAGCTCAGATCATGCTATCTATCCGCACAATATGTTTGCTGGCATTGAAAGGGTCGGAGTTGTAAAATCCGGAAAGGATGCGGTGGGCAATTTGCTCCACAATCAAGTCGTTGTCCGTTTTGCCTTCCTTGCCCCGCCAAAAAACGCGCTGCGGGTGCCGCTTCATGTCTTCCACATATTGTTTGGCGTGATTGAACTGATCGTCCGTGAAGGTGATCGTAAAACAGGTTTTTACTTTTTTTGTTTCCATAGCAATCGGGTTGATGTCAATTATTATGCCGTTGAATATCTGCGATTTTAAAAAAAAATAAACGGCACAGTCAAGGGGTATGCCCGTAGGCGGGCATTTCTGTACGGGACTGGAACGGATTATATCCATGATTAAAGTTATGGTTCTACCCTGAATGTTGTGGATTGGCCTTCGGCTTCATGAACCACACCCGCCTGCCGGTCGGGCAGGTGTGGTTCAAAATTTTTTTAGTCTGTTGGGGGATCCGTATCCATAAAAAAAAAGGGCAGAACCAAAGTTATTAAAGTTTAAATTTGCAGCCGGCTATGAGAGAATACAAAATACATACACTGAAAAACGGCATACGGGTCATTCACAATCAAATCACTACTACTAAAATTGTGCATTGCGGCATCATGCTCGACATCGGTAGCCGTGACGAAACGGAGGCCAACCAGGGCATTGCACACTTTTGGGAGCACATGGCGTTTAAGGGAACGGGCAAGCGAAAATCATTTCACATCAACAACCGGCTGGAATCGCTCGGTGGCGAACTGAATGCCTTTACAGACAAGGAAAAAATCCTTTTCTATGCCTCGGTGCGCGATGAATATTTTGAGCGGGCCATTGAGCTTCTTACCGACATCACGTTTGATTCCATATTCCCAAAAAATCAAATTGAAAAAGAGCGGCAGGTGATACTCGAAGAAATGTCGATGTATTATGATGACCCGGACGATTCGCTCCAGGATGAATTCGATTCCGTGATTTTTGCTGGCCATTCGTTGGGAATGAACATCCTGGGCACCGAAAAAACGGTGAAGTCATTCTCGCGGAAAAATTTCACGGGGTTCATCAAAGAGCATTTGGATACAAGCAAGATCGTGTTCTCGTGCACAGGCAACATCCCTTACGAAAAAGTACTGAAGCTGGCAGAAAAATATTTGGGAAGCATCCCCTCCAGTTCATCGGTCATGAGAAGGAAAAAATTTAAAAGCTACGTTCCAAAACAAGTGACATTGAAGAGGCCCGTGAAGCAGGCGCGCTGTGCCATGGGCTGTGCCTCGTATTCTTTTAAAGATGAAAAGCGTAGCCCGTTTTATATGCTCACAAATATTTTGGGCGGGTCGGGCATGAACTCCCGCCTAAATCTTGCGCTGCGCGAAAAGCATGGGTTTGTGTATTCCATCGGTGCGCAGTTTGTCCCTTTTATGGACACCGGCCTGTTTATGATTTCATTTGGCACGGAGCCTTCGCAAATGAAACGCAGCATTGGCCTGATAAAAGCGGAGCTGAAAAAATTGCGCGATGAACCGCTGGGCGTGAAGCAACTTTCTTCATGCAAAGACCAAATACTAGGACAAATTGCGATGGCCGAAGAAAACAATATAAGTTTCATGATGATGATGGCCCGCAACCTGCTGGATATGGGTAGGGTCACTTCATTGGAAGAAATTTTTGAGCGTGTGAAAAATACATCGTCACTTCAACTGCAAGAATTGGCCAACGAAATGTTTGTTGAGAAAAAATTGAGTTACCTGATCATGGAGCCAATCTCAAATGAAAAGTAGGCAGTAAGCAGTATTCAGTAGGCAGTATCTCCTAAAATTCTAACCGAGAAAAGTCAGAACCAAAAATAAACTCAAACTCAAACTCAAGATTGGTCATACTAATTCCTATCTCCTAAATTCTAACTTCTATATTCTGACTTCTGACTTCTAAATTTATCTCCTAACTCCTAACTCCTATCTCCTATCTCCTAACTCCTATCTCCTAACTCCTATCTCCTATCTCCTATCTCCTCCCACCCATGGATTTCCTTCCCGAAGATTTACAAAAATATATCAATGCCCATACCTCGCACGAGCCGGCCTTGCTGAAAAAAATAAACCGCGACACGCATGCTGGGGTGTTGATGCCGCGCATGCTGTCGGGCCATGTTCAGGGCAGGTTTCTTTCCATGATCAGCCATTTGATAAAACCTAAATATATTTTAGAGATAGGCACTTACACGGGCTACTCGGCAATTTGCATGGCCGAAGGATTGCAGCCCGATGGAAGGTTGGTGACCATTGACATAAATGAAGAATTGGAAAGCCGCACAAGAAGTTATTTTAGCGAGGCAGGACTGAGCCAAAAAATTGATTACAGCATTGGCGATGCATCCAAAATTATCCCCACTCTTGATATGGTTTTTGATTTGGTGTTCATTGATGCCGACAAAGAAAATTATTCGAACTACTACGATCTTATTTTTGATAAAGTGCGGGCAGGTGGATTGATTCTTGCCGACAACGTGCTGTGGAGCGGCAAAGTAGCTGGCTCAAAGCCCGACAAGGACACCCGGTCACTCATGGAATTCAATGATAAAATCATGAACGACCCACGCGTGGAGAACTTGTTGCTCCCTCTTCGGGATGGCATTATGATGATCAGAAAAATCTGAGTGCTTTACTTCATACGTCACATATTATCTCTTATCTCTTATCTCATATCTCTTGTCTCTAATCTAATCTAACCTCATACTTTTTACTTCACTCTTACTTTCTCTATCTTTGCCACCGATGAGATTTTTTGCAGTTACACTCATTTTACTTGGAGTTACTGTCTCACACGCACAAACTCCCGAAGTGCCGCACAAGATGCGTTTCGCTGACCTTACGCTCACCATCCGTGACGATGCCAGGCGCGAAATACAGAAAGACGTGGACGCCATGACCAAGAGCCCCAAGTACTTTGGCATAAAAGTGGAGCGCGCGAAAACCTATTTTCCATTGATAGAAAAGATATTTGCCGAAGAGCGGCTGCCCGATGATTTTAAATATTTGGCCTTGCAGGAGAGCGCGCTTGTTTCCGATGCGGTGTCGGTTTCCAATGCCGTGGGCTTTTGGCAATTCAAAGATTATACGGCCATGGAAATGGGCATGCGCGTGGACGACCAGATTGACGAACGGATGAACATCATTTCATCGAGCCGCGGGGCCGCCAAATATCTGAAGCAAAATAATTACATGTTCAACAACTGGCTTTTTGCCCTTCAGGCATATCAGATGGGCGCAGGTGGTGTACAACGTTTGGTGGGAGATAAGCATAATGGTGAGAAACACATGGAAATCACATCCGAAACATATTGGTATGTGAAAAAATTTATAGCCCATAAAGTTGCCTTTGAGGATGCTGTTAAAGGTGATCCTCAGGTTAAAGTAAAGGTGTATGAATTGAAGGAAATAAAAAATTTAAGTGATCTGGCCAGCGAACTCGGTATAGAAGAAGCTCAGTTCAAAGAAAGTAATAAATGGATAAAGTCGGCCACCATTCCTAACGACAGGCCCTACTCATTGCTTGTGCCCAATGGAGAATCCATTCCGGGTTTTAATACCTTGGTGGTTGCCACCGCCACTAACCCTTTTGATAAACCTGCATCAAATGAAACCAAAACTATCAAAAAGGAAATAAACGGGGTTGCAGCCATCCAAGCTTTGCCTAACGAAAGCATAACTGCCTTTGCCATCAGGACTCACATGAACCAAAGTGATTTTTTAAAGTTCAATGACATCAGCACGGACCACACACTGAGGCCAGGAGATTTTTATTTTGTTCAAAAAAAGAAAAACAAATCTGCAACACTTACTTATACACTTGCACAAGGCGAGGACTTGTGGATGGCCAGTCAGCGTTTCGGGGTAGCGCTCAAAAAGCTTCAAAAATTTAATCGCCTCGGTCACGATCAGGAACTGAAACGTGGCGAAGTTGTCTGGCTTAATTCAAAGAAACCCGATGACTCGCCTGTGGAAGAAAAGTTGGAAGCAGCCGTTGAGAAAAACAGTGATAGTGAATTTTTTGATTGGGAAATAAACCCCGCCCCAGCGGGCAACAATACAGAAAGTAAACGGCCAACGGCTGCGGCAGAAATCTTAAAAGCAAATGATTTAATTGTTGATCAGGGTTTGGATGTTGAGGAGCGTTCCGGCATTCACATAGTGGCCAAAGGCGAATCGTGGTATTCTATTTCAATGAAGTACCAGGTGAGCATAAACCAACTTGTGGCGTGGAATAAATTGGCTGTCACATCAGGCCTTCATCCGGGCCAGGAAATCAAAACTGTTGCCCCATCCAAAGAAACAGTTGATGAGCCAGGAACAAACTTTGCTGTTGATAAAAGTGAAACGTGGGTTGTGCATGAAGTGAGGGCAAGCGATACTTTGCACAGCGTGTCGCGCCAATATAATGTCACCATTAAAGAGATAATGGATTGGAATGCCAAGAGCGACTTGGCCCTCTTGCTTGGCGAAAAGTTGAAGATTTTGGTCAAATGATCAATTTTTAAGTTCTTTCCTCCAATTAAACCACGATGTTCTATGGAGCGTCTATAAAAAAGGTTTCAGATGTTGCAAAAAAGAATAATTTTGCGATTGCCCGTTTTTAAATACGTAACCATACTAAATCAATGTTGAAGTGAAATCTATAGACCTTGTATTGCTGGTGGATGATAACGATACTGATAATTTCATCAGCAAGCGCATCATAGAGATAACGAAATTTGCCGAACACGTAACCGTTAAAAGTTCGGGCAAGGGTGCTTTGGATTACCTACGGGAGCATCAAAACAGCATAGACCAGATTCCGAGCATAATATTTTTGGATATCAACATGCCCATTGTAGATGGGTTCGTTTTTCTATATGAGTTTGAAAAATTTAATGATCTGGTTAAAAATAAAAGCAAGGTTATCATTTTATCAAGTTCGGACAATAAACGCGACATTGATAAAATCGTGAACAACAATCACGTCATAAAATTCATTACCAAGCCGCTCACCGAAATGGCGTTGGAAGAGATCAGGCTCAGCAATATTTGACCTGGTCCTTTGCAGAAACAACCCTGTTAAACCAAAACTATTTTAATATGACGAAGTCAATGTTGATTGCAATCTTCATGTTATGTTCAATTTATTCCAGGGCACAAGTGGTTAGGATGGATTCCCTTTCCAATTGGAAAAAGTCTTTCAAGAGCGGAATAAATATCAACCAGGCGGCCTTCTCTTCTAACTGGAAAGCGGGCGGTGTCAACTCATTTGGCTTCAATGGCCTTGTCAACTACAAAGCGAATTATAAAAAAAACAGAACCACGTGGGACAATGAATTTGATTTCCTCTATGGCATGGTCAATAATCAGGGTCAGGGCTATCGCAAAACGTTGGACCGTATTTATTTGGAGACCAAGATTGGCAAAGAGCTCAACGCCAAATGGAGTATGACCTCATCGTTCAACTTTCTCACCCAATTTGCTAAAGGCTATAAATATTCAAAAGATGCCAACGGAGTTGAGGTAGGTACATTGATCTCGGATATATTTGCGCCCGCATTCATTGCTTCAGCATGGGGTTTTGAATATCATCCGGTGGACTATTTTAAGTTAAGGCTTTCCCCTTTCTCGCCACGAGTTACGATCGTAACAGATAATAATGGTCGGTTCGATGCTGTTGATCTGGTTATACCGTATGGAGTTGCAAAAGGTGAATCAACTCGATTCGAGTGGCTGGCTTTTCAAATGCAAGCTGAGTTTAACAAGAATGTGGCAGAAAATGTAAACTTGAATTGGAGGTATGTAATGTTCGCCAATTATGAAACGATTGCGCTAAAAACCATTGACCACCGTCTAGACATTAATTTCACCGCCAAGGTGAACAAGTTTATAAACGTAAGCCTGGGTGGAATCATGATCTATGATTTTGATCAGGATGGTGACGTTCAACTTAGCCAAGCATTTTCGCTGGGTGTCTTGTATTCTTTTCAGAATTTCGAATCCAAAAAATAAGAACACATCCTAAAAAAATCCGTATCAAGTTTTTTTATTTTGGATATGATTGCAATAAGGGAATCGCGCGTTGAAGACATGGAAGCCATGCGTCAGGTTGCACTATCTTCCTATCACGATGCTTTTGCAGAGTACAACACACCGGAGAACATGAAAGCCTATTTGGACGAGGCTTATAACTTGGTTACACTTACAAAAGAACATGACGAGAAAGGCTCCAAGCTTTTTTTGGCGTGCGATGGTGAGAAGATAATTGGCTTCGCCCGCCTCCGTGATACAGATGAAGTAGCGGACAAGCTGGGCACCAACACCATCGAACTGCAACGGCTCTATGTGCTTACCGAGGCGCAGGGAAAATCAGCCGGAAAATTACTGATGGAGAAGGCGATGCAATATGCTGTAGATAAAAACTATGATTGGATTTGGCTGGGCGTGTGGGAAAGAAATTTCAATGCCCAGAAGTTCTATAATAAATGGGGTTTCGAAAAATTTTCGGAACACACATTTTGGATGGGGGCCGACCCGCAGATAGACTGGCTGCTGAAAAGGAAACTTTGAAAGGGTTTGGGTTGAATTTCAAAAATTACATGTTCGCCAAACAAAGGCCAGGGGAAGTTTTGAAGCAGGAGTTGGTGTAATGATTTTAGTTGGCGTAGTTACCCTGAAGGGTTATTTTGATCTACCAAATTATAGACACTAATTTATCGTACTGATTAAATTGCTTGTCGATTGTAATGATGGATGCTTTTTCTACTAAGGCAGTTGCAATGATCAGCCTATCAAACGGATCTCGATGATCTTTTATCAATGGAACAGTATCGTATGCAATAAGATGATTTTCTGTTAGTGGAAGGATGTTGATATTTTCCGCCTTTACTTTTTCAAGAAACGGTTTAAGATTATCTTTTAATTCAAGTTTTTTTATTTTCAGTTTGATAGCCATTTCATAAAACGAGGCCATACTGACCGACACCTCGTTGTCGCGAGCCACAATTATTTCTTGTGCCTTTTTAGAAAGGGAAAAATCACCCTCTATAAACCAGATGATAGCATGTGTATCAAGCAATACATTCATCACATGTATTCTTTTAAATCATCCAATGGTTCGTTAAAATCGGAGGACATAAAAAGCAGCAAGCCCTTTCCAGAGCCAAAAACCCTATCCTTCTTTTCAGTCTTCTTAATTTCAGTAAAAGTCACAAGTACTTCAGCATTTTCTGCGGTCGGGGGTTTTTCTTCTAATGTGATCTGTCCGTTTTGATAGATGCCTCTTATGGTGGTAAGCATAAAATTTATTAATAGGTACGTAAAAAGTCTATATAAGAGATGACTATTTGAATTTGTGATGTGAATATACGATTTTTAAGAAGTTTCAAATCGAATTATAGTTGATTGAAAAATTAGAAGAGCTTATCTTAAATAATCGAGCACGGATAGTCATAGCCACTATCTCGTTATTTTTTCTATTTGGAATGTGATCTCGCTCGACCTTTGGAACCGAACCGATTTTTTCCTTTAATATTTTGAAAATACACCCAATGAAGTGGTTTCAAAAAAAATGATTTACATTTCTGAATGCATGTAGCCACTTTAGAAGATTTAAGAAAAACCACATCTCAAAACACACACCCATGTCAAAAGAAAAATTCATAGAATCAATCACAAAATCATACACTATTGCTGGTTCATCCATTTATTTGGGTGCGGGCATCTTTCAAGGCGAAATACTCGCTGATGCCAAAGTGAACCTTCCTTTGAAGATGATGAACCGGCATGGATTGGTTACGGGTGCCACTGGCTCAGGCAAAACCCGCACACTTCAATTGTTGGCAGAGCAGCTTTCCTCCGCAGGCGTGTCCGTGTTTATGCCCGATATGAAGGGCGATATTTCGGGCATGGCCAAAGAAGCTGCGCCCCATGATAAAATCACGGAACGGGCAACAAAGCTTGGGATGAAGTATACACCATCAGGTTATCCTGTAGAACTCTACTCACTCAGTGGAAAGTTGGGTGCGCAAATGCGCGCAACCGTCACTGAGTTTGGTCCCGTTTTGCTTAGCAAAGTCCTTGAGTTGAACGAAGTGCAAAGCGGTGTGTTGATGATCATATTCAAGTATGCCGATGACAAAGACCTGCCGATTGTGGATTTGAACGACTTGAAAAAAGTTCTCAACTATTTATCGGAAGGTGCCGGAGCGGCAGAAATAAAAGGCGACTATGGAAAAATCGCACCAG
>JAYVAI010000245.1:0-10984 GCA_043751075.1 Cyclobacteriaceae bacterium
ATTTTCTTAATTCATATTCTTTTGTCATCAAAAAGATAAGAGGCGTTACCAACAAAATATGTGTGCCCGAAGTGAGCACACCACCAATCATTGGCAGCACAATAGGTTGCATCACATCGCTGCCCACACCGGTTGACCACAACACCGGCACCAGGCCAAACAAAGCCACCGACACGGTCATGAGTTTTGGGCGCAACCGCCTGGCAGCACCGGCCACAACAAATTCTTTTAGTTCGTCAAGCGAAATAGTCTCGCTCGAATTGCCGCGTAATTTTACCAACTGGTTCATGGCATCATTCAAATAAATTACCATTACCACACCCGTCTCCACAGCAATGCCAAAGAGTGCGATAAAACCAACGGCCACAGCCACCGATAGATTGACCCCATAGAAGTAAACCATGTAGGCACCACCGATCAACGCAAACGGAATGGTGATCAAACTAAAAAATGCTTCGCGCAATGATTTGAATGCGAGGTACAGTGAAATGAAGATGATGAGCATCACAATAGGCAAAATGACAATGAGTGTTTGCTTTCCTCGGATGAGGTTTTCATACTGGCCGCTCCACTCCAAAAAATATCCGTTCGGCAATACACCCATTTCATGGTTCAGTTTATCAATCGCTTCTTTTACCGTGCTGCCCAGATCGCGGTCGCGCACATTGAACAACACCGCGCCACGCAGCAGCGCATTGTCGGATACAATCATGGGCGGACCGTTTTCAAACCGGATGTCGGCTACGGCCGAGAGGGGGATCATGCCCATGGCTGGAGTTTTGATAGGAATGCGTAGCAGTTGTGAAAGGCTATTGCGATAATCTTGCAACAACCGCACACTGATTGAAAAGCGTTGTCTTCCTTCAATGGTTTGCCCGATGGGTGCGCCCCCGATGGCCGACTCTACAATCATGTTCACATCATCAACGGTAAGTCCATAGCGGCCCAGTGCTTCGCGGTTCACATCAATGGTCAGGTACTTTCCTCCGGTGATCGGATCTACATACAAATCTTTTACACCCTCCACACCCTGCAAGGCTTTTTTTATTTTTTCAGAAATCATATAGATGCTGTCTAAGTTTTGCCCATATACTTTTACGCCCACGTCTGTGCGGATTCCCGTGGCCAGCATGTTGATGCGGTTGATGATAGGTTGTGTCCAGCCGTTTACCACGCCCGGTATTTGCAATTTGGCATCCAGCTCATTGATAATATCTCTCTTGGTAATGCCCTCACGCCATTCCGATTTCGGTTTAAGCGTAATGATAGTCTCAATCATTGACATGGGGGCATTGTCGGTGGCTGTGTTTGCGCGACCTGCCTTGCCAAGCACCTTGTCCACCTCCGGAACTGATTTAATGATCTTGTCCTGCACCTGCAGTATCCGTTTCACTTCTTCGTTGGAAACATCGGGCAACGTAACAGGCATGAACAGTATGGATTGCTCATCGAGCGGTGGCATAAACTCGCTGCCCATTCCAAAGAGCAGTGGAAGGCTGATCACCAAGGCCAGTATATTTATTCCGATCGTAGTCTTGCGCCACTTCATGCATGCACGGAGCACAGGTTCATAAATCTTTTCAAGCCCTCGGTTTAATAGATTTGATTTGCCATCCTTAAATTTTCCTTTCATAAAGAAAGAAATCAGCACAGGTGCCAGGGTGATCACCAGAATGGCATCCACGATCATGATAAAAGTTTTGGTGTAAGCCAACGGATGAAAGAGTTTTCCTTCCTGACCTGTGAGCATGAACACGGGCAAGAACGATGCAATGATAATGATGGTGGAATAAAACACCCCGCGCGAAACTTGTCGCGATGATTTTTCGATGATGGCGAGACGCTCGTGTTCGGGTAACCTCACCCCTGCCTGTCCGGCAGGCAGGCCCGGCCACACTCCTGAAGATTGTGATGCTTTGTGGGCTTCATTCAATTCATTCCATCGCACCGACAAATTTTTATAGGCGTTCTCGGCCATGATGATCCCGTTGTCAACGATCACACCAATGGCGAGGGCAATGCCTGTAAGCGACATGATATTGGAAGTAATGCCAAACGCATTCAACAAAATAAAACTGGTGGCAATAGTGATGGGAATTTGAATAAGAATACTGGCGGCACTGCGCCAATGCAAAAGAAAAATAATTACCACCAGCGACACCACGATCATCTCCTCAATCAGGGTTGTCTTGATTGACGATATGGATTCTTCAATCAGTTGACTGCGGTCATACACAATCGTGAACTTCATGCCTTGCGGAAACCCTTTCGCAACCTCCTCCATCTTTTTCTTTGTGCGCTGGATCACCTCATCGGCATTTTCGCCATAGCGCATCACCACAATTCCTCCCACTACTTCGCCTTCGCCATCCTGATCAAAAATACCCAGCCGGGCTTCTCCCGTCATTTGCACGGTGGCCACATCGCGTATCTTCACAGGCATAGAGTTCACCGTTTTCACGGCAATGTTTTCAATCTCTTCAATGGATTTGAGATAGCCCGTGGTCTTGATTATGTAACCGATGTCGTTCATCTCAAACTTGCGCCCTCCCGCTTCGTTGTTGTTGGCGCGCACCGACTGAATAACTTCGGGCACAGAGAGATTATAATACGAAAGTTTGTTGGGATTTAGCGTTACCTGATATTGCTTTTGAAACCCACCGAAAGATGCGATCTCGCTTACGCCTTGCACGTTTTGCAACGCGAACTTCACATACCAATCTTGCACGGCCCGTTGCTCGCCCAAGTCCATACCAGGCGCATCCAAGGTGTACCATAATATATGACCTACACCGGTTCCATCGGGGCCGAGTGTGGGTGTAACACCTTGAGGCAACAAGCGCGAAGCATAGTTGAGCCGCTCAAGCACGCGCGCACGAGCCCAATAAACATCGGTGTCATCGTTGAAGATTACATACACGAAACTCATCCCAAACATGGAAGCACCACGCACATACTTTACGTGTGGAAGTCCTTGCAAATTAGTGACGAGCGGATAGGTAACCTGGTCTTCGATGATTTGCGGACTGCGGCCCATCCATTCGGTGAACACGATCACCTGGTTTTCGGAAAGGTCGGGTATGGCATCAATCTTATTGGTTTGCACCGAATAGGCACCCCACACCAATAGTACTGCGGCCACCAACAAAACCAGAAAGCGGTTTCGCAGAGAAAAGGAAATTAAGTTTTCGATCATAACTAGTTAGTTTCAAATAATAAGACACAGGATTGAAACAGTGCCTGCTATAGACAGGCAATCGTCAATGAGCTTATTGAGAAACTAAATCAGGAAAGATTGTACGAGCACGGGAATATCGCGCTCAACAATAGGAGGTTTGTATGAATTGTGATTGGAGGCGATCTGTGCCACTGTGATTTGAACCACTTCCATAATCAAAGGAAGTATTGCAACCGATGCGGATGTATTTGCAGCGAGCGAATGAACCTTAGAGCTAAAATTTTTTCCTTCGAAAGCAACATCCTTGTCATCGCAACAAGTTGACTTTTTTATTGCCATTCTTTTGTGGCATGGTGGCTGTTGCACTTCCTGAGCACACCGTGTTGCCTTTTCGATCAAAGAAAAGCTTTGAACATGGCCTCCACAAAAGTGCATGCTCACCATAAAACTGCTTGACGAAACAAGCACCAACAAGGCGAGAAGAACAGAGGATATGGATTTGATTATTTTCATTGACCAAACAAAAGTAACGAAAATTTGTTTACGGAGTTGTTCAACAACATTTTCTAAACGCCCGGCCTTGTACCCCACCTTCGCCAGACCTTCTATAATATTATTTTGATCAGGTATTTCGGTTATCGTTAATGTGCGCAAGGGATCAGTCAAATCAACATGCCAATTTTTTTCGGGCTAAAACCTTATAGGTTTTGATTGAATGATGAATTTGAAGGTTACTTCGTCTTCAGGATGAAGACGACACGGCCTTTGGAGCGCTCGGGCACTGCACCCGAAGAAGTTCGCACCAAAGAATTTTTTCTGATTTCGTCTTTCAGCAATTGCTCGGCCTTTGGGCTAAGCCCACGTTGAATGGTTTGTATGCCCGTGATGTCGCCATTTTCGTCACACTCAATTTCAAATTCAATACGCCCGTCTTCGTTATCGGGCAAGGCAGGTATTTTGGGATTGTCGGCCCAAGCCCATCCAGACATGGAAAGGCCATACCCCTCACCACCTCCGCCACCACCGGGCTGACCATACAGGGCTTTTGCATCTAATTTTCCTTCGGGGTTGCCTTTGTCCCCAACTTTTCCTTTGTCATCGCCCTGGCTGGTAGTGTTGTCACCTTTTTTTACATCGGTGCCCTTATCAGCAACTACTACTTCTTTCTTCGTTGGCTCTTTGGGCGTTTCTTTTGTTTTGTTTTCAACAGGCTTCTCCTTTACAGGTTCCTTAATGGTTTCTTTTTTCTCTTCTTTTACCACAACCGGGCTCTCTAATGTTGACACCACTTGCTCTACAGGTTTTTCAGAAACGACTTCTTCCTTCACAGGTTCGTCCTGAACAGGCATTGAGGTTTCTTCCTGCTGCTGCTTGTCCTCAGTTTGTTCACCAGGCGTAGTCTCGGGTTGTATTTCACCACCGCCCTGATCATCCAAACCAAAATTCAGTTCGATACCAAACTCGGGATGGGGCGGATTGGGCGCGCGCCAAGCCATCATCAGCACAAAGGCCAACAACAAGAGCCCGTGAATACTTATGGAAGTAATCATGGCAATGGTCTTGTTCTTTTTTTCCTCCTCCTTGCTCATCTTATTTCGGTTTGGTGGCAATGGAAACTCTTGCTTCTAACTTGGTGGCAATGCCCGCGACAAAAACCATTTCGCGGGTGGGCACACTTTCATCTATATGCAATACTACCACTCCTTTGGTTCCGGACAACCTGCTTTTCAGTTCACCTTCGAGCGTGGATTTGGTTACCCGTTTGTCGTTCACATAAAATTGCAAATCTTTGGTTACCGTGATCGAAACTTTTTGCATTTCAATGGTGGTGGCCACACTGGTGGGCAGGTTTACTGGCAGTCCCGATGGCGTAACAAAGGAAGAAGTGAGCATAAAAAAAATCAGCAACAAGAAGATCAAGTCCGTCATGGAGGCCATGCTGAACGAAGCGTCAACTTTATTTCTTGTTTGGATATTCATGACCGTGGCTCTTGCAATAAGTCAATAAACTCAATGGATGTGTATTCCATTTTGTGCACCACTTTGGAAACACGGGTAACCAAAAAATTGTATCCGAGGTAGGCAACAATGCCTACGATCAAACCCGCAACGGTTGTCACCATGGCGGTATAAATTCCATCAGCCAAAAGTTTGGGGCTCACTGAACCTTCTTCCTGCGCAATGGCAATGAAGGCACTCACCATACCGATCACGGTTCCAAGAAACCCGACCATGGGGCCCGCCCCTGCAATGGTTGCCAGCACGGAAAGGTTTTTCTCAAGACGGAACACTTCAATCTTACCTACATTCTCGATGGAAGCCTCAATGTTTTTCAATGGACTGCCAATGCGTGAAACCCCTTTTTCAATCATCCGGGCCACCGGTGTGTCATGCTGCGAGCACAGTATTTTTGCTCCGCTGATGTCGCCTTTCATTACCAATTCTTTTATTTTTCCCATGAATGCATCGGGGCTCACATTGGCCCTGTTGATGGTGCGAAGGCGCTCCACAAAAATATACACGGCAATGAGAGAGAAGATCAGAAGCGGGATCATCAAAGGGCCACCAGCCAACGTTAAGTCCCAAAACGAAATGGTTTGATCGGTAACCGATGCCGGTGTGCCTGTAACAATCTGAGCTAACATCATAAGTTTAAAAAATGTGTGCCATAAAAAATAACCTTTCAATATTTGATCACCCACAACGCATCGCCATAGGTTGGCTTCCATGCATCGGCACTTGTTTGGGCCTCGGCAAAGGTGCTGTAGTCGCCCAGGGTCAACCGGTTGAACTTCGACTTTCCAAAGGGCGGTATGATCCGCACACTGGTTCCGTTCGCGCTTAGCTTCTTTGCATAGTCCATCGTCAAGTCGCCATCAATGGCGCTGGTGATCACCACATAATAACGGCCTGTTCTTTCATTTAGTGTTTCGATGGCACCTTCTACGGGTTTGGCATTTGCAGCAGCCTGCTCATCAGCCAATCTTTTGCGTTCGGCTTCTGCTGCCGCCTCTGCTTCTCTTGCCAGCCGGGCATCCTCTGCCTTCTTTGCTTTTGCTGCTGCCAACTCACGCTTTTCCTTTTCCGCTTTTGGTTTATACACATATTGGTAAACCAGAAAACCGCCTACCAACAAAACCAATCCAATAACGAGTGCAATGATTACAGGTGCTTTTGATTTTGGCTCTTCCATAGGAGTATATGAATATTCTTTTTCCATGTTGTATTGATTTGCCTTTTGTTCATCCGTGCGTGAAGTTGAAGTAGTCTCCGTACCACTTACCGATTCCCTCTCCGTATCCAACGGTTTATACTCAATCTCGGGCAGTCCAAAATTATCATCGCCATTGCTTTCGTCTTTTTTTTCGCCTTCATTGTCTGGGGGAGTTTCTTTCATTGCCATAGGTTTGTAGTTTTCAGTTCAATACAAAATAATGCAATTTTCAGTAATTAAACTATCGTTAGAACAGATAGGTAAGCCCACCCATAACCTGCAATCCCCGTACGGGATAATTCAAAAACAATTGGTATCCATTGTCGAGCAGATTGCTGCCCTTTACAAACACCGAAAATTGTTTTGATACCAAATAATTCAGCCTCACATTCAGATCAAGGGCGGCCCCCAAGGTCGGCTTGGCGTTAAAAACCTTAGCACCACCTTGAGCCAGTACATCAGCACTGATCAAAAATTTGTCAACGATATTAAACGATGAATTGACAACCATCCTATAGGTTGGGCGGTGCCAGGCATCAGCTATATCTGTTGAATACGAGTACAAATCTCCCCGCAAGGAAAGCCGCACGGTTTTAGATTGGGAAAAGCTTATCTCTCCAAATAAGTTTGTGCGCTGGGTATCGTCATATTCAGTAACAAACCGTGACGTTTCACCGGGTTTGTTCATGTAAAAATAAAAGTCTTTAAGATACGCAAAAGACACACCAGCCCCGAAGGCCACTTTGCTTCCGAGCCTTCCTCTCAATCCACCCAAGAATTCCATGGTGCGATTGGTGTTGAAAATGCTCACGTTGGCAGCCAGCCACTGGTTTTCGTGCGCCAAGGAGTGGAGCGAAACTTTATCAATATCCCCCGTAAGGGCTGCATATACGTCCACCGACTTGCTCAACGGATATTCTGCTTTTACATTGGGGTATAGATGGAATGGTTTGCTTTTGCCAAGGGTATCGGTCTGCAACGCCACATTTATGCCAGCCGTAAATTTCAATTTAGCGATAAGCATGAATTGATATGCCGGTTTCACTTTAAAGATATGCCGTGGCTTTGCTCCCACATTTTCATTTTGCCGCGCTATCAAAAAATATTCTGAGTTGATGAGCAGTTTTTTGCCCTGGCTGAAATTATAATCACTTTGAAAAGCTAAATCCACTTCCGATTCTGTTGCACTAACAGCATCTTTCAGATAACTGAACCCGGCATTTAATTTATAGTTGAAGTCTGCATGCTTTGGGTTTTCTACCGCGCCACCCAGGCTTACGATTGTATAAGACTGACGGGTTATTTCCTGATTTGCATTTGGGATACCGTAAAAATGGTTGGTCAAATTTTCGAATTTGAAAAAGCCACCCGTGTTGGCATGTTGCCCGAATGCATTGCCAAAGACTGACAACTCGGTGTTGCCGTTGGCATTATTCTTTTCAAATGAGCCCTGTCTAAAACTCTGATGAAAAAACTTCAGGCCATAAAATTTATCCTTGCTACGCTTGTTGGTAAGGTAGGCTTCCAAAAGCGGTGACGTAAAATTTCCAAACCCGGCACTTACATAGTTGCCATATAATTTTTCGATTGTCTCTTGTTGCAGGCGCAGTGGCCGTATGGAAGGGCTATAATCGGCTGTGGCAAAACTCAAATTCTTAAAGTCGTAGGTAATCTCAGGCTGGATTGGCTCTGCGGGCCGGGGCGGCACTTTTTCAAAATTGCGGTTTGCTTTGGGCAACACTATTTGACGGTCTTTTACAATTTCAATTTCTACTTTCTCAATCTCGCCCTCTCCCCACTTTTCTTTTGGCTTATCTTTTTCCTGCGCCACCGAAACAAGGCTGATACAGATCATTAGAATACTAGCGCTGATTTTTGCACGCAAAGGCGCAAAGGCACAAAGGAGGATGTAGCGAGCAATAAGGCTAGCGGATATTTTTGACCGTAAAGGCGCAAAGTCGCAAAGAGAAATACAAAGATTGAAGAGGCCTGAGTAACTCCAACTGTTAATTTTATTTTTCATACGGGCAACATTCATTTTTTAATTATCAACGGTGTCGGCCTTTACCTGCTTTTGCTTATTCACTTCTTCATCCGTAATCTTCTTCAATTTCTGTTTGGCCAGCAGCTTGATGCTCTCCTGCGGAAAATTATCGATCAACGAATTGAGTGTGCCTTTAGCCTGAAAGGCATCGCCCATCGCAAGATAATTGTCGGCCAACAGCAAGAAGGACTTGCCTACCCAATCGGGATAAGCCGCAAAATCACTATTGAGGCTTATCAACGTTTCGTAGCATTGCTTGTATTCTTTGGATAGATATTGTATTTCGCCAAGCAGGTATTTGGCCTCTGCGCCATATTCATCGCGGGCAGAATTGAGCGTATTTAAAAATTCATCCTGGGCAAGATCATAATCGCCTTTGGCCATGGCCGCTTTGCCAAGATACAGCGTTGCCTTGTTTTGAGCACCTGCATTTACATTTCCTTTTCCCAAAATCACGTGTGCATAAAGCGTGGCACTATCATATTGTGCGAGCAGATAAAATGATTCCATCAATCCCGACCACGCGCTGTATTGCTCCTTCTTGTTGGCGGCCAACCTGGCCAATTGATGAAAGTGCGGAATGGCTTGATCATAACGTCCAAACTTAAATTCCAACTCGGCCATGCGGCCTATCACTTTGTTCGCAAAAAGAAAGTTTTTGTCGTTTGCTATAACGGTATATATCTCAAGGGCCTTGTTGTTTTCTTTTAACCGGTAGTAGGATTCAGCCTTGAAGTAGTTGGCTTCGCTCAGGCGCGGACTTTCCGGGTAGGCTAATACATAAGAAGTGAGGCTTTGAATGGCCCGCGGATATTCCTGGTTGTAATAAAGATTCTTTGCCGATTCAAACTCTACCGATTCAATACCCTTTGCATCGGGATGGGTAAGTTTTACAAGGTTTAAATATTTGTCAAAATCAGCAGAGCGGCCCGCGAGGTTCAATGCTTCCTGTAGTGGCAACAGCACATCGTTGCTGGCAGGGTGGCTTGCATAATTTTCAATTACGGTAATGTAGTCGTTAGCGGTCTTTTCATACTCCTTCAAGTTGAAATAGGATGCAGCCCTCCGTGTAAACGCATAAGGCGCAAACTGGCTGGTGGTGTTGCTTTGGATAAGAGATGAATATCCTTCCACCGCTTTGGCATAGTTGCCTTGCTCAAAATCAAGTTGTGCTTTTTGGAACAGCACTTCATCATACACACGCGACTGCGGATAGCTCTTGATCACGGTGCTGTACTCCGCTTCGGCTTCCGCGTATTTTCGCATGATGCCAAGGATAACCCCCGACTGCAAGTGGGCATAGTCGGCATCGGGCGAACCCATTTGTGTTACTTTTTTATAATTGGCAAGCGCTTCGGGATACGACTTGGTCACATAATAACAATCGGCAAGCCGCAGCAAACCGTCTTGCAGGTTTGGTTGCTTTGGCTGCGACTTATTTACAAATTCTTTAAAGTTGAACAGTGCACGATCAAATTGCTGGAGGTTGTAATACACATAGCCCAATCCATACCTTGTTTTCAAAAGCAACTCCTGATTGGCCAATCCCGATAAGGAAAGTATGTGCAAGTAATTGCCGGCAGCTTGCTCGTATTTTTTTCCGATCGAGTACGACTCTGCATTCCAAAAACTTGCTTCTGCCACATAGTTTATGTCCACCGGAAATTTTAACGATTTCTCAAAGAACTCCACCGCGGTTGGGTAGTCCTCTTTATTGAACAACTCTATTCCTTTTAACAATGTGGCTTTTTGAAATGCCCTTTCCACAGCCGGGCTCTTGCGTGGCAATGCTTCAATGTATTCTATTGCTTTATTGTAATTGGATGCGTTTACATACGCCTGCGAAAGCAATTCTTTTATTTCATCGGTGTGGGCGCTGTTGGGAAACTTGATCAACATTTTCTCAAATTCGGCAATGGCCTGGTCGGGCTTTCCCATATCGTACGATACTTTGGCAAACTGGTAGGTGCTCTCTTCCACCAACTTAGGGTCGGACCGATATTTTCGCGCAATGTCAAAAGCTGTTTGTGCCATTGGCTTTTGATCCTTCTTCAAATAAAGCGCACCAAGATAGTAGGCCGAGTAGAACCCCACAGAATCGGTATCGGCAAATGACGACTTAAGATATTTCATGGCAACGGCATCATTTCCCAGCGTAAAGGCAGCATATCCCGCACGCAGCAATACGCCTTTGTCTGCTTTGTCTTCTTTGCCATCTAAGTATAAAGTATATCCGGCCAACGCATTTTTGAGATCGCCTTTTTTGTAATACGCTTCGGCATACAGCAAGGCAATTTCTTCTTTGTTGGTAACGCCATCCTTCCCTTCAATGGATTTTGCATACGCGATCAGTTCATCATAAGCCTGCTGCTTGTTATACACATTAACAACTAAGTAGGGCACTACCTTTGCGTACGCTTCATTTTGTTCAGCACGTTTAAGGTCTGTGATCGCACTGGTATAGTCGGCTAAGCTGTATTCGATAAACCCGGAATAATAACTGGCGGCCGGTCCATAGAGCCCTCCAATTGCTTTAATTGAGTTGAAT
>JAYVAI010000246.1:0-10951 GCA_043751075.1 Cyclobacteriaceae bacterium
CGTGGATTTGCCGGCAAGCCCGGTGATTGCATGGGTGGCTGTTACATATCCCGTTCCCGGACTGATACCAGACCACGCATCGCCATTGCCACCACTGAAGTTCAAAGCTGTTGAGCCTTCTGCAATACCTATGTTGATGTTGTACCAATTTAATGGATCATTTAGGACACCCACGTTGGTCCACGTGGCGCCCAAATCAGTGGAAGATTGAAATGCCGCTCCATCCCACCCTACTTCTATTCTATATTTTAAATCAAGATTGGCTTCAATCTGGCTAAGGCCCGATATTGAATAGAGCGGACTCATCAAATAAGATTGTTCAAAATTTGGATAATTGCCGGTGAGATTTGTTACCCAAGCCTTAGTTCCGTTTGAAGCAGCATTGATAAAAGTGCCAGCCGGAACCCCCAACGCCCAGGTGCTCAATGTGCCACCGGGTGTCCAACCACCATCGCTGGTTTCAAAACTATCTTGGTAAGGAAGTGTGGCCGCAGGTACAATGAAAGAACTTACATTACCTGAATTATTTCCTGCATTGGCATCAGTGGCCAAGTGAGTAGAAGCTATGATTTGAAACACGCCCCGTGTTGATCTGCTGAACTTGATGGCAAAAGTAAACGCCTTTGTTTCAAATGCATTGATTGTTCCGGTGTACAACTCAGTAACAAAAGAACCTCCAGCAACCTGGTAAGAAACATTGAAGTTGCTCTGTGATGATAAGCCATAGTTAGCGATCTCAATCGAAACTATTTCCTGAACATTCTGACCAATCACTTTACTTGTAGTTACGGATTTTATCCCTACATCATTGGCCAGTGCTTCGGCAACAACAATATCGTCTATTGCCATATCACCGGTAAAAGAATCGCCTCTGGTGCCCCTGAAAATAAGTTGGATTTTTCCTGCACTAACATAGGAACCCAATGGGATAACGGATTCTTTATACGGATCTGTCTGGTTAGGTTGTTGTTGCCCCGTAAGCTTCAGTGCGCTGGTCATCGCATTGGTTCCCACGTTTCGCACAAATACCTCCAAACTTCCCATGGTAGCTCCGTGCATGTGATAAAAGAAAGAAAGCGTAGGAAAGGTAAGGCCACTTATGTCCATAACCGGCAGCGAAAAATCTCCCGTTGCCAATGGCAGCGGCCCTGATGCTTCTGTGTAAATGTAAAACCCCGATCCATCGGGTTGTGTATGGTCGCCATTGGGTCCTGTTGCTGCGGAAGGTGTGCCACCACTATCCACCAACCACGGAAGATCACCCGAAACTTTGTATCCGAATGGTAAGGTACCCGTAGGGAAATCGGTGACAAAGGGATAGGTTTTGATGATGGGATTTACCTCCACACCAAAAGATGCGGTGGCAAACTGCAGATTGGGGTCGGTTCCCTTTAACGTTATCAAAGCAGTGCCACTTGTATTGGCTGCAAAAGTCAAGGTAAGATCAGTACCAGAAATGGCTGCACCGACAAGTCCTGGATTTGAATTTGATTCCACGGTTATCGTAATGGCCAACGGCACACCGGCTGTTGAACTGAAAATATTTCCTACCGGCATTATCATAGGTGCGGCATTCTCAATCACTGAAACATTTGTAGGAGATTGATTGACTACCACAGCAAGCTGATCAACTTCATAGAGGGCACGGAACAATCCATTTCCGTGAGTGCCTACCACTACCACTCCATCATCTCTCGATCTCACTTGCTCCACCACCGACACCCCCAGAATGGAAGGATCTACTTGTGTCCATACCGTAGCTAAGCCATTGATGATTTTTGTTGAATACAATCCCGTACTTGTGCCAACCAGATATACGTTATTCTTGCCCACAATATCCATCCACCGCACGGAAGGGCCGTTGCCGGTGCCATCGGCAAATTGTTCAAGGTTTCCACTTATATCTGCCCAGGTAGTTCCACCGTTTTCGGTAAGCCAAATACTTTTTATGCTATAGTTTGAAAATGTGGCAATCACCCGCAAGGCATTGGCAGGGTCCACGGCAAGGCTCGACACATTTCCTGTTGGCAAACCCTTGCCTGTGAAAATGTCAACATACACAGGGTTGCCAACGTGGGCGTTGTCTATGCGGAAAATATTGCCTCCCACACTGCCTGCATAAACAACATTAGAAGGGTTTGTGGAAATGCCAATGGCTGACAATTGCTGTGAAGAGGGTGTATTGCTTAAATTATTCCATCCTGTTGAGGACGTTGCCGTGCTTACATCGTTGGCCCTCCAAAGGGTGTTGCTCCCTATATAATACATCAGCTTGCCATCGTTCGGATCCAATTCAAACTGAGTGACAAACAATCCTGTGCCACTTGGAGAAATATTAAAAAAGGCATTCGGTGTATTGTCGTTGGCATCGGTATATGCGGCACGATATACAACCCCCAGCTGGGCCGAAACATAGCGCAGAGTTCCGGTTTTGTTAATGGCCGTTGCACATCCATCACCACTAAACTGATCTACCCAGGTAGCGTTGGCAGAAGCGGACGTGGTGGCCCAGGTACTGTTGTCCTGAAAACCGGCCATTATCAAATTGCCGGGGCCTACGGCAAGCGCATACACCTGAGTGGTGAGGTAGCCGTTGTTAAGACTTGTCCACGTTACCGGATGTGTAGTGAAGTTAGTAGTTATGTTTTGTGTGATGCTCAAACCTCCATCGTGTCCGGTAATAACTTTATTTGGATTGGATGGAAAGAAAACCATGGTGTGCTGATCGGGGTGGTGATTTGGGTACAGGCTCACATTGTTCAGTGTATTGTACCCAGCTATCCAGGCCGTGTTGCCGGATGTTGCAAAGCCATCGGTAGAACGATACAGATTGGTGCCTCCAACAAAAGTCATGTTTTCATTTGTGGGGTGAACTTTCACATACAGATCGTATCCTCCCTGTGAATTAAAATTTCCAACATTTCCCCCAAAGTTTGGCAAGTTGGCCGATCGGTTTTGCCATTCACCGCCAGCACCGGTTCCATCTCCTGAAACATAAGTGTATTTCCAAAAATCATGTGAGACAGGAGCGGAAGAAGTTCCAGCCGAAAGAACATATAAAACATTCGCATTGGATGGGGAAGTGGCAACCACCGTTCTCCCGTGTGTGGCAGGAAAAGCCGCGGGGGTTATACGGGTCCACTGGCCACTGTTGCCGGTGGTGGAGCGATAGATGCCTGCGTTGCCAGGGCCTGGAGCTGTAATAACATTGCGGGGTATCACCGCATAAAGTATCCCGAGGTTCGAAATGTGTACATCCAGTTGACCAAAAAAACCAATGTTTGCAACCAAGAGCACAGGTAGAAAACTTGCGCCCCCATCCTGAGTTCTATAAATGCCGCGATAGGTTGCAACATATAAGTTACCATTAACGGGATCAATGGCCATAGCGGCCGTTAACTCAAATGGCTCTGTTGAGGAAATGTCTTGTGGCGTGTTATTGACCGATGCAGGCAACAGTGCCCAGGTAGCTCCGTTGTCGGTGGATTTATAGATACCATTTCCCATAAACATAGTTGATCCGTTTCTGCCGCCTTGCGAAGCTCCAATGGCTTCACCCGTGCTGCAATACCAAATGTCTTGGAAACCTAAGCGCTTATCTTGAACGATGGATGTAATGGATGGATTCTGATTTAGTGGGCCAACCCGTTGCCACGATGCACCTTGGTTTATGGAAAGCCAAATTCCACCGGAAACGCTGCCTGCCAACAACCTGTTCTCATTGTTGATATCAATGGCCAATGCCCTTGTGCGCCCGCCCACGTTGAACGGTCCTTGATTTGAAAACGTGGTGACCGGATCGCCCAGCGCAGTTTTAATAAATGTGCTGTCTTCTTGCTTTCCACGGATCAGAACTTGCTCTTGCAAGTGCGACTCTTGCGACAAAATGTATTCAAGTTCCTTCTGCCTTATCCCTTCAGGAATTTCACCCGTGGCAGGATCTTTCAATCGTTCAAAATCGTATTGCTGTCGTAATTCTGGATTTTCGTATTTGCTGCTAAATTTTGTGGCCGAATCATTGGCCTGCACCACCTTCTTTACATTGTAGCGCACGCCTTTATCCATGTCCTCTGCCATCTGTTGAATGGTTGGCATTTTTCCATTCTGTGTGGTGCTTGCCTTTCTTTCATTATGCTGAGCCAGCAACTGCCCGTGCCATGCAAGCAATGGAATAATTATAACAAGACATAGTCTAAAATGTACAAGTGTATTTCTCATAGCCTTGGTATTTAGTAGTTGAGAACCCATGTCGTATAGGCGTCAGACACCTCAAAGGTGTCAGACGCCTGCGCGATTTTTAAAGTAACAAAACCTCCACCGCTTGAATTAGTAATTGATATGGATTGACACAATTTCATTTTATCACTTTGTAAAAAACTACTGTATGTTGCAAAGACTCTGAATCAAGCGACTGTGCTCCCGTCATGTTTGCCTGAAAGACATTTCCCTCTTTAAGTCCGGGATAGGGCATGGCGGTCAAACCCTTAAATACAACATCAGAAGCCACAAGGGTCATTGGAAAAATCACCTTCAACACATGGCCCTTCGCTGCATTGCCAGGATAGGTTCTGCCTCTTGAAATCATTTCAATAATTTCAATCTCAGCGGTACACGGGTATTTGTTGCAGGGAAAATCAGAATAGGAAGCACCTGTTGTTACAATCCTAAGTAGCTTTCCTTTGATGCTAATATCATCGGGGCCCAATTCATCTTTTACAATCGGTGGCGTGATCACGTCATCAGGCTTGCGGTTCAATTCCTTTTTATCAGCATTGCTTGCTTGTTCCGTTGTGCTGCTATTTTGTTTCACTGTTCTATTCGATGAATTGCATGCTACAATCAAGGACAAGCAGAAAATAAAAGATAAACACCGGAGAATTTGTAAAGTCTCAAACATGGTTTCGTTCAATATTATTTAATAAAGCTAATCCCCAATGGGCTCTCGGTCAATACTTTTTTTGTGGTATTATTCTCTAAATATAAAAAGGTTATTTATCTCCTTGCGAGAGCAATCAATAAAGATGGGGCACAAATTAACGACCCGGTTTAATCTTCAATATAACCTGTGATGGTAATGCGCTGAACAGGATTGCGCGGATCGTTTGAGTAAATGGTTACTGCCTTGTTCTGAGTTCCTGCCCTTCCTTCTGTAATAAATTTAATGATGAGCGTTGCCGACTCGCCCGGCTTTAGTGTTTGCTTATCTGTGCTGGCCACCACACAAGAACAGTTGCCCTGCATGTAGCGCAACTCAAGATTTTTCTTGCCCTTATTCAAGAATGAAATTCTATTCTCAATCGCTGGGCCTTGCTTTACACGTAGGAAATCCACTTCATATTTTTCAAAAGCAAGCATGGGGGCTTTCGCTAATTCATCCGCGCTAAGCGGAGGAAAAAATTCTTGGATAGTAGCATAAACAGAAAATGATTTCACAGGGCTTAGGTCATCATCGGTTATCATCTCAATGTTGTCTGACTGAAAACCAAATTGGTTTTTAACTTTTGCACTGTAGCTTATCTTAACAACACCACGCGCTCCGGGCCCAAGCGAATCGGGCACAGTCACCTGTATATACACAGGCGAAACTACCGTATCAAAATGAATGGTTTTTTTTCCCTCGTTTACTACAGCATACTCCGAGGGAGGGGATTCCTTATTGATAAAAATCTTTCCCACGTTAAATGAATTGTTTCTGAATTTCAAGCTGCCATGTGCCGCAGTCAATGATTCAACCTTCGTGGATAATATCGACACCACGGTTCCCTTTACTTGAAGTATGATGGGGCTATCCGAAAGGTTGGTGGTTATTGTGAGCGATTTATTAAAATAACCTGGCCGGCCTTTTGGGTCAAAGCTGGCTGCGACAAAACCAGTTTTACCATGTGCTATAGTCTCTTTGGTCCAGTCGGGCGTGGTGCAACCGCAGGAAGCCTGAACTGAAATAATCCTTACAGGCCTGCCACTGTTATTGGTGAAAACAAATCTATGGTCGGCATTGCCATTTTGTTCAAGTATCTCACCAAAGTCATGGATCTTTTCCTGGAACAGCAAGGGCTCGGCCAACTGGCCAAAGGAACTTATTGAACCGATAACACAAATTGCAAGGGCAGCGATTGATTTCATGATACGGCAAATTACTCTTATTGAAACTATTTCAGAACGGGTGTTACGCATAAACTAAAATTCAATATTCTTCCTTAGTAATTAGTAAAACCTTCAAAATAACTTCGACAAATTTCAATCGAATATCGCGAACCTTCTATATAACTCGTGAGTTATTATCCTCAAAACACTGGGCGCGCGCCCTGTCGGGACACTTAGTAGAAAACGGTAAGCCATAGAACAAGAACCTTATTACCTTAGTAGAAAACGGTAAGCCATAGAACAAGAACCTTATTACCTTATCATGGATTTTAGAGAGCCAATCACAATAAGGTAATAAGGTCTGCCCCTTTCTCGCTATCTCTACTACTAAGGTTTAGCCTCGCAAAGCAACCTTATCCACAACATTCGGGGTAGAACCACTTAGTAAACTTCGGACCGCCTGTCCAGTGGGTAGGGCTTTCAAACAATTCCACAAACAGATAGCGTCTTTGAAAAATTGTTTATTTCCTTTGCACTCGTTATGGCAAGAATTTTAACTGGAATACAAAGCAGCGGAAGGCCGCACTTGGGCAACTTGCTGGGCGCTATCATCCCGGCAATCAAGCTGTCGCAACAACCTGGCAACGAATCTTTCTTTTTTATTGCCGACCTTCATTCACTCACCACCATTAAAGATGCCCAGCAGCGAGTGGCCAACGTGCAAGCAGTGGCCGCAGCCTGGCTTGCGTTTGGGTTTGATGTGGAGAAAAATCTCCTCTACAGACAGAGCCGCATTCCCGAAGTGTGCGAACTTGCCTGGTATCTAAACTGTGTCACTCCATTTCCTATGCTTGCCAATGCGCATTCGTTCAAAGATAAATCAGATAGGCTTGCCGATATCAATGCCGGGCTGTTCACCTACCCCGTGCTGATGACTGCCGATATTATTTTGTACGATGCCAACTATGTGCCCGTGGGGAAAGATCAGAAGCAACATTTGGAAATGGCGCGCGACATTGCAAGCACGTTCAATACTTTGTATGGCGAAACGTTTGTGTTGCCCGAAGCAAAGATTGAACAAGAGTTGATGACGGTGCCTGGCACAGACGGCCAGAAGATGAGCAAATCGTATGGGAATATCATTGACATTTTTCTTCCCGACAAGGAACTGCGAAAACAAATCATGTCGATCGTTACCGACAGCACGCCTATGGAGGCACCCAAAAATCCCGATAAGGACAATGTGTTTGCGATCTTTAAATTGATAGCAACACCGGAGCAAACGGAAGCATTGCGGCAAAAATATTTGAACGGCAATTTTGGATATGGTCACGCCAAACAGGAATTGTTTGAATTGATAACTCTAAAGTTCGGCAAAGAACGGGAGGCGTTCAATCAGTATATGAACAACCTCGGTGATTTGGAAAACCAATTGGTGCAATGCGAAGAGAAAGCCCGAGCCATTGCACACACGCTGCTTAAAAAGGTGAGAGTGAAATTGGGATATTGATCACTAAACTGAAATTAGAAGTCAGAATCTAAAATCAGGAAGTCAGAAGTCAGAATTTAGGAATTAGGAGTTAGTATTTAGGAGGTGGGTGTCTTTATTTGATTTTGCTTTTGAATTTGCTTTTGAATTTCTTTGAAGTCAGTATCAAGTTTCCAGAATCCATAATCTAATTTCCCCTATCCCTTCGCAGTCCAAACAACCTGTTGCTGGTTTTTTCCCACATTTAAAATAACGCGCAAAGGATTGGGCACCAGCACCAGGCGGGTGTCTTTTCCAGGTATGGAATCTACTTCCACAAAAACGCCCTCCGTATTGGCTACGGCAAATTCATCTTTCCCTTTCATCGTGTATGACTTTGCCAGGTATGCAATCGGAAAAAGCACATCCGTATCGGGGCAATATTTGTCATGCACATTTTGGAGCACCTCTTCCAAATAATCTCCAAATTTTACATGGAGAGTATCTTCCATATCGTGAAGCTCTTCTTCCAGGTCGTCATATTTGGGGTTGTTATAGTCGAGCTTCTTTAGTTCATTCCGTCTAATTGCAATTTGCTGTATTGCCATATCCAATGCCTTAGTATCCATAATCCAAAATTTTATCAAGATTATAGAAATGTCGTCAAAATAAAAACAACGGGAATGATTAATTTTGACAACCTAATCCTACTTTGTCAAGTTATATATTTATGACAAGTTCAAAACAGATAATCAAAAGAGCGATGACATTTTCATTAAAGTGTCATTCCGGGCGAGGCGAGAATTTTTTTAAAAATTGCCCATGTTGGTGTTCTTCACCAACATGATTATCTTATTCCTTTCGGGATCGCGGGTCGAGCATGAATTTTTTTGGTTATGGATGTAGTGTGATCCCTTCGCCCGCGATGACATTTCATAGATAGGGAGAATATGTTGCAAACAATAACTACACTCATTGCGCCAGCGCAAACGCCACATACTTTCCTCCCGACTTAGTTCCCATCTTTCCTCCGCCACAAGCGATCACCACAAATTGTTTTCCATTGATTTCATACACGGCAGGCGTAGCATAACCTCCGGCAGGCAATGGATGTTCCCACAAAATTTTTCCGGTGCTGCTATCGAAGGCACGGATTTTTTCATCGCGGCTGGCGGCCACAAAAATAACACCGCCCAATGTTGCCACAGAGCCTCCATAATTTTCTGTGCCCGTGGGGGGCACTCCTTTGTCTTTTAATTCTTTAAACTCTCCCAACCGCACTTGCCATTTTATTTCGCCTTTGTTCAAGTCAATGGCGTTCAGTGTTCCCCACGGTGGTTGCACAGCAGGATAGCCATCGGATGACAGGAAGCGGTTGTAGCCGGTGTTGGAAAAAAGTATTTCAGGATCACGTTCGAATATGCCCTTCTTTTCGTCATCAGTTCTTTCTTGCAAGTCGAGCACATAACGTGAAATGGCATCGCGCGATTGTTCGTCTAAGTGAGAGAATGCCGGCATCACTCCTTTTCCTGTGAGCATAAATTTCTTCAAACTTTCTTTCGAATATTTCGCTTGCAAGTTTCTTACGGATGGAAACACGTGGCCATCGCCACCGCGGTCAATGCCATGACAGGTGGCGCAATGGGTGCGGTACAACGAAATTCCTATCCACGCATCTTCTTTCATGCGCACGTCCACCATCGTTAATATCCACGGCATCTCGTTGGCGTTTACATAAAGTGTTCCACTTTGCGGATCAAACGAAGGGCCGCCCCACTCGGCACCACCATCAAAGCCAGGAAAAACAATAGTGCCTTCTTTGCTTGGAGCGATAAAGGGCCGGCCGGTTTTCAATCCTTTAAATTTTTCTTTCAACGCGGCCGTGTCGGATGCAAATGTGTTGATCATATCTTGTGTGAAGACTTGCCGTGCAAACGGGGGAGGTTTGATGGGCACGGGCTGAGTAGGCCACGCCTGTTCGCCTTCCAGGTCGGACGCGGGAACGGGAATTTCTTCCACCGGAAAAAGAGGCTTTCCATTTTCGCGGTCGAGCAGAAAAACAAAACCTGATTTTGTTACTTGTGCCACGGCATCTTTTTTTTCTCCGTTGTGGTCAACTGTAACCAACACAGGCGAGGCTGGCAGATCGCGGTCCCACATATCGTGATGCACCGTTTGGTAGTGCCACCTGCGCTTTCCGGTTTCGGCATCAAGGGCGAGCACACAGTTGGCGAAAAGATTTTGTCCGTGGCGGTTGCCTCCATAAAAATCAAATGACGCAGAACCGGTGGAAGCAAACACCAAGCCTCGTTCATGATCCACCGCCATGCCTGCCCATGAGTTGGCGCCCCCGATTTTTTTCCAGGCTTCGGCAGGCCACGTATCATAGCCATATTCACCGGGCTGGGGAATGGTGTGAAATGTCCAAACAAGTTTTCCTGTTTTCACATCGAATGCGCGGATGTATCCGGGCGCAGCTATAGGCCCTTCGTGCACGCGCGAGCCCATGATGATCATGTTTTTGAAAATCACTCCGGGTGTGTTGGAAAGCACCATGAGGTTGGCGGCTCGTGCACCTAAGCCTTCCTTCAAACTCACGCGGCCTTCGGTGCCAAATGCTTCAATCTTTTTCCCAGTAAGCGCATTGATGGCATACAAATATTCTCCGAAGGAATATAAAATCCGTTTGTCTTCACCGTCTTCCCAATACGTAACTCCGCGGTTTGCACCCAGGCCTGCGTTGGCTTCGCCCGGTTCAAATTTCCAAAGTGGGTTGCCGTTGCTGGCATCAACGGCAAATGCTTTTAGCGATGGTGAGGTGCCATAGAGCACGCCATCTACAACAATAGGGTTGCATTGTATTTGCGTCCGGTTGTTTATCGTGTCGGCTTCGCCCGATTGATAGGACCACGCAACTTTTAGTTGATGCACATTTTCTTTGTTGATCTGATCGAGTTGTGAATATTGGATGCCATCGGCAGTGCCGCCTTTTATTTTCCATCCGAGATATTTTTTTTCGGGTTGGCCACAGGCAATAAAGAGCAGGGCAAAAAGCAAAGGAGTAAATTTCATACGGGATTTTTGATTTTAGTTTGAAACTGTTAAAATCAATTCAGGTTTGCAAGGGGTTTTATGCAGCGTTGTTCTAAACGCCTTTAGGCCGACCTTTGAATGGATCGTTTATAATCTTTCGAATGGGATTCTCCTTGCCCTCGTCTTCTTCGTTGTGAGAAAAAAAATCGATGCCCAATCATACGAATTCAATTGGCTTCTTACCAAGGAAGTTTAACGAAGGATGCTGCTAGTGTAGCGACAAATTAGTTTTGTAGCATCAAAAATTGACAGTTGACAACATACAATTGACAATTTTGACTGTGACTTTGTCAATTCCTTTTTTGT
>JAYVAI010000247.1:0-10950 GCA_043751075.1 Cyclobacteriaceae bacterium
TGAAAAACTAAAAGCTGGTGCAGACCTTATTCAGATTTATACAGGGTTTATTTATGAAGGGCCTTCGTTTGTGAAAAGGATCAATAAAGCAATCTTGAAGAAGCCCTAAAAATTAGAAATTGATCTTTCGTGAAACTGAAAAACGGCAGTTCTAAAACTGATCATCACCTCGTGTGTATTAAATTGTGTGCCCACCGATCCGCTGGTGGGGATTTCATAAACGTAGGCCATCCTATATTTTTCCAGGAAGTTGAACTGGGCCAGTAACCCAAAGGCTGTGAAGTTGCGGGTGAACAGCCCAACTGCATAGGTTCGGTTAATGTCAATATTAAAATTTAAGTCAGTTGAAAGAGGTGCGCCCTTCACACCTTTCAATAAAACAGACGGCTTGAATAAAATATGCTCGTTCAAAAAATAAATGTAAGAGCCAAAAAGGTAAAAGTGTTGCTGATAGATTTGAACAGTCTGCCCTGCGGTTTTCAGCGAGTTGCCAATCATGCGTGGAACAGAGAGTCCAATAAGATACTTTTCACTTTTCAAGACCGCGCCTGCGCCCAAATTAAATTTTGTTTCGCTAATGCGGGCAAAGGCGGGATCATCCGGATCGCGCAGGCTCAATTGCCCGGGGTCGGTTTTGTAATTGATCATTCCGGCTTGCATGCCGAATGAAAATATTTTGTCTTTCAAATTAATTTTGTACGTATAGATTACATCAGCACTCGTGTTGGTGTTTTCACCGATGCGGTCATTGATGAGCAGCACACCGGCCCCCATTCTGTTATCCCTCAATGAGATTTGTCCATTGGCTGCCATAGTAGTTGGGTTACCATCAAACGCTGACCACTGTGTGCGGTAATTAACGCTTGCCATAAAATTGTTGTTAATGCCGGTGAAGGCCGGATTAATAACAACAGGGTTATTCAGGTACAACGCATACAAGGGATATTGTTGGGCATGTACTTCAAAAGCTGCTCCCGCAAAAATCAACAGTTGAATTATTTTCTTCATGATGGTTAGCGTTTAAGGGACAGGTAACTGGATTCGGTTTTGCGGCCACTCGCGAACTCAATTTTATAGAAGTAAGTACCGGTGGGCAATTCGTTTCCGTTCTTATTAAGTCCTGTGAAGACTACAGAAGTATTATCATAGTTCACGCCTTCCCACACCAGATCGCCCCAACGGTTGTAGATGCCGACTTTGTTTTTTTGGGTTTCTGCCAGTGCCTCGATGTACTTTAGAATGAAGTTAGGGTTTTTGAGGTCACCGTTGGCAGAGATTGCATTGTAAACGATGATATCACCAATGACTTCAATCGTTAATTTTTGTTGGACGCATTCCCCGCTTAAGTCACAGACTTCGATGGTAAGTTCGTCAAAGCCGGCAAAGGAAAGACCTTGATAATTCAGGACCAAGTTGTAGTTGGCATCAATCGTGGCCGAGGCTCCGCTCTTGGGTGATTGAACAATTTTAAGAGTTGATAAGTCAAGGTTATTGTCCGGATCGGAGAGAAGGTCGGTGATCTTTAAGGTAACAGTTCCTTCTGATACTGCCTGAAGGGAAGCAGTAGAAATCACAGGGGGCCGGTTGCACACAACTACCGTTACAGCAACCGGATCGGATGCTACACTTGTGCAACCATTGCTGGTAATTTGAACCATAAAACTTCCGGCAGCGCTAACAGTGATTTGCTGAGTGGTAGCTCCGGTTGACCAACTATAGGTAAAGCCAGTAGGCGCGGTAAGGGTAACGGATTGTCCGGGGCACAGACTTGTTGGCCCAGAAGTGTTAATAGTAGGTTTTGCCGGCAATGGAATAATGGAGGCCACAGCGGCAGTCCGTGTGCTTTCACAAGAACCATTGTTGATAGCAACATAATAATAGGTTGTTGTAGCACTAATAGATGGAGTTGTATAGGAACTGTTGACTTCTCCCGTAATAGCCACCCCGCCAGTGGCAGTTGTGTACCAGCGATATTGACCATTGGTTCCACCTGTGGCTATAAGTGTCACTGGTGAAGCAGGCCCGCAGGAAGAAGCTCCCGTGACAGTAGGAGCTGTTGGCAAGGAATTGATAGTGGCAGTAACTGTTGTGCGCGAACTTTCGCACGTTCCGTTGTTAATGGAAACAAAATAAGTTGTTGTTGCGCTGATGGATGGAGTTGTATAACTGCTGTTTGTTTCTCCGGCAATGGCAGTCCCTCCGGTGGAGGAAGTGTACCAGCGATATTGACCATTGGTTCCACCGGAGGCTATAAGTGTCACTGGTGAAGCAGGCCCGCAGGAAGAAGCTCCTATGGCAGTAGGAGTTGCTGGTAAAGAATTGATAGTGGCAGTAACTGTTGTGCGCGAACTTTCGCACGTTCCGTTGTTAATGGAAACAAAATAAGTTGTTGTTGCGCTGATGGATGGAGTGGTGTAGCTGCTATTCACTTCTCCAGCAATGGCAGTGCCGCCTGTGGCAACAGAATACCATCGGTATTGGCCGTTCACGCCTCCCAATGCTCCGAGTGTCACAGCCGTATTTTGGCAACCTTGGTTAGGGATAGGTGAAGGCGCGGCCGGACAAATTATTACCGTAAAATTTGTTGTACTCGTTATCGCATTACATCCTATAGTTATATCAATCGGCCCTGTGGTGGCCCCGATTGGTACAGTTGCCGTTAAAGTAGTCGCTGTGGAAGCGGTGATGGTGGCGGTTACACCATTGAACATTACAATATTTTCAGATGGTGTTGTGCTGAAGTTTGATCCGGTGATGGTAACTGTTGCGCCAATTAGTCCGCTTGTGGGAGTGAAGTTTGAGATGTTTGGCACTAAGGAAGAAACAGTGTTGCGGAGAATAGAAAGTGTATTGCTGTTGTGATTTCCGGCAAGAACTTCAGGCCTTCCATCCCCATCCAGATCACCAATCTGAAAACCATACGGTGCGGTGCCAGTGACAAAATCTACTTTATTCGCAAAGGAACCTGACGAAATCGAACCTACCGAAGAAGTATTTTTGAAGATCGAGACTGTGTTGCTTGCTCCGTTTGTAACTGCCAGATCGGGTTTGCCATCACCATCGAGGTCGCCAATCATAGCTTCAAACGGGTCTGATCCTGAGGTAAAGTCAACTTTTGCAGCAAAGGAACCTGCTGTAATACTTCCGGAGGAAATATTCTGGAGAATTGAAATGGTGCTGCCCGCAAAATTGTTGGTCACCACGATGTCCACTTTAGAATCCCCATCCAGGTCTCCGATAGCAATGCCATTTGGTCTGTTACCTGTGATGAAATCTACTTTGGGGGCAAATGAACTTGCATCGATGATTCCTGTGGTGCTTGTATTCTTGTAAACAGACACCGAGTTGCTTAAATTATTAACGGCCACCATTTCGGGCTTCCCATCCCCATCAAGATCAGCAACAGCAACACTGTAAGGTTCTGAACCTGTAATAAAATTAACGGGAGCAGCAAAAGATGTTGATGTAAATGCCCCGGGGATACTGATATTTTTGTATACCGATATTGAATTGCTAAACCGGTTACATACGGCCAACTCAGGTTTACCATCTCCGTCAAGGTCGCGAATGGCAGAACGGAGTGGGTTGTTGCCGGCAGCAAAATCTACTCTGGTGGCAAACGAAATGGTTCCTGAAGAACTGGTATTTCTAAAAACCGAAACGGTAGAACTTATCGCATTGGGAACAATCAAGTCAGGTTTGCCATCCCCATCCATATCCCCAACCATGGCACTGAATGGATCAGCTTGTGTTGGAAAATTCACAGGGCCCGCTAAAGAACTGGTGCCAATAGACCCCGCAGTACTGATATTTCTGTAGACAGCTAAAGTTTGGCTTGTACGGTTAGTGATGGCAACGTCCGGCTTTCCATCTCCATCAAAATCGCTCACTGCAATACCCAGTGGATTTAGGCCTGTGTTGAAATCCACTTTTGCAGCAAAAGAACAGGCATCAATAATTCCGCCTCCGCTAAAGGTCACAACAAATGGACTTGCTGAATAGGCAGTCAATCCACCAACCAAAATAGAAATCGGTTTGTAGGTTGCTCCGGTTGGTACTATTACATCAAGTGAAGTGGAAGAGGCATTCGTTACGGTTGCCTGAGTGGCTCCAAAGAAAACAATGTTGCTGGCAGGCGTTGAACTAAAGTTTGTTCCGGTGATTGTTACCGTTGTGCCGATGGGGCCACTGGCGGGAGAAAAGTTAGTGATGGTGGGAACAGCGGGTGCAAGGAGATACTTAAATACTGTTCACAGATTGTTTGTGCCGCCTCCATATGTCATTCCATACAGAAATGTTCCGTCAGAAATAAGAGAGCCCAGAGGATAACTTCCGTTTGCAGCCCCTGCAAAGTCCAGCAGTTTGGCATACCCGGTTCCATCGGGCATTATTTTAAAGATGGTACCCAGATCGTTTGTGCCACCCCCAGTTGTCCTACCATACAGAAATGTTCCGTCAGAAATAAGATCGCCCTGAGGCCCACTTCCGTTTGCCCCAGCAAAGTCCAATAGCATGGCATACCCGGTTCCATCGGGCATTATTTTAAAGATGGTTCCCATACCGTTTGTGCCGCCTCCAGCTGTCATTCCATACAGAAAGGTTCCGTCAGAAATAAGAGAGCCATAAGGATAAATTCCGTTTGCCCCAGCAAAGTCCAATAGCATGGCATACCCGGTTCCATCGGGCATTATTTTAAAGATCGTTCCCTGATCGTTTGTACCGCCATAAGTTGTCATTCCATATAGAAATGTTCCGACAGAAATAAGAGCGCCTCTAGGACCACGTCCGTTTGCAGCCCCTGCAAAGTCCAGCAGTTTGGCATACCCGGTTCCATCGGGCATTATTTTAAAGATCGTTCCCTGATCGTTTGTACCGCCATAAGATGTCATTCCATACAGAAAGGTTCCGACAGAAATAAGAGAGCCTTGAGGAGAACTTCCGTTTGCGCCATCAAAGTCCAGCAATTTGGCATACCCGGTTCCATCGGGCATTATCTTGAAGATGGTTCCCATATCGTTTGTGCCGCCATCAACTGTCATTCCATACAGAAATGTTCCGTCAGAAATAAGAGAGCCACCAGGAGAACTTCCGTTTGCAGCCCCTGCAAAATCCAATAGCCTGGCATACCCGGTTCCATCGGGCTTTATTTTAAAGAGGGCTCCCAGACCATTTGTGCCGCCTCCAGATGTCATTCCATACAGAAAGGTTCCGTCAGAAATAAGAGAGCCAAAAGGAGAATCTCCATCTGCAGTTCCTGCAAATTCCAGCAGTTTGGCATACCCGGTTCCATCGGGCATTATTTTAAAGATGGTTCCCAGATCGTTTGTGCCGCCCCAAGATGTCATTCCATACAGAAATGTTCCGACAGAAATAAGAGAGCCATAAGGCCCACTTCCGTTAGTAGCGCCTGTAAAGTCCAATAGCTTGGTATACCCGGTTCCATCGGGCATTATTTTAAAGATTGTTCCCTTGTCGTTTATGTCGTAATACCCTGTCATTCCATACAGAAATGTTCCGTCAGAAATAAGAGAACCATTAGGAAAACGTCCGTTTGCAGCCCCAGCAAAGTCCAATAGCATGGCATACCCGGTTCCATCGGGCATTATTTTAAAGATGGTTCCCAGACCGTTTGTGCCGCCACCAACTGTCATTCCATACAGAAATGTTCCGTCAGAAATAAGAGAGCCATAAGGAGTACTTCCGTTTGCAACACCTGCAAAGTCTAATAGTTTGGCATACCCGGTTCCATCGGGCATTATTTTAAAGATTGTTCCCAGATTGTTTGTGCCGCCACCTCTTGTCATTCCATACAGAAATGTTCCATCAGAAATAAGGGAACCACGAGGAGAACGTCCGTTTGCAGCCTCTGGAAAGTTCCATAGCATAGCAAACCCGGTTCCATCGGGCATTATTTTAAAGATGGTTCCCCTATCATCTTCTGTCATTGTGCCGCCAAACTCTGTCATTCCATACAGAAATGTTCCGTCAGAAATAAGAGAGCCACCAGGAGAACTTCCGTTTGCACGAGTAAAGTCCAGCAGCTTGGCATACCCGGTTCCATTGGGCATTATTTTAAAGATTGTTCCCTGACCGTTTGTGCCGCCTCCAGATGTCATTCCATACAGAAATGTTCCGTCAGAAATAAGGGAACCACGTGGAAAACGTCCGTTTGTAGCGCCTGCAAAGTCCAGCAGCCTGGAATACCCGGTTCCATCGGGCATTATTTTAAAGATAGTCCCCAGATTGTTTGTGCCGCCCTCAACTGTCATTCCATACAGAAAGGTTCCGTCAGAAATAAGATCGCCATAAGGATATCTTCCGACTGTAGCCCCTTCAAAGTCCAGCAGCTTGGAGTATTGGGCAAAGGAGTTGAAGGTTACAAGTTGAAAGGCTATGGTTAACATGCAACCTGTGAAGAGGAGTCGTAGTTTTGTAAACCACGAAATAGCAGCTCTAATTTTCAATATGACATCCCTGTTATTCAAAAGCAGATTAAAAATACCGTATGATTTTATGTTGATTCTTTAACGGGCTGAATTCCATGAGCAACGAATTTTTTTTTCGTTCCAAAGTTCGAACCGGTCAGGGAATTTGTTGGCAATTCAAAACCATTATTAGCGCCAACCAAGTCGGGCAACTTGGTGGCAAAAAAGGGTTGGGTACCGATTTGAAAGCAAATTGATAACACACTCGTTCCCTGCGTGACTGTGCCCGGTGGGATAATATTGGCGTTAGCAGAAATACCAGCCAATATTGAATGTGCGCCACCAGGTTTGTCGGGATTAAAACCAGCTCCGATTATACTGACACCCTTTCCACCCAATGTAGGGGGAAGGTAGCCTACGCCATTGGGGACAACATAAATGATATCTCCGTTAGCAGCAGCAGCAGCGATTGCAAGGTTAATGGCATTATTGCCGGTAAATGTATTCACTCCAGTAACAGCACCCGCACTGCTATTGGCAATGTAGATGGTTTGAGAAAAAACCGAAAAACTGCACACAAGAATTCCGGCAAGAATGCTGATCTTTTTCATGATGATTGGGTTTTGATTGATTGAATAGTTAGATCGAATAGATCGCAGTGGTAGCGACTGGAAAACGAAATTCCTGTTGAAAAAGGTATCAGATATGGTGTCCTGTCATTCAAAGGGAAAGCAGAAGAGCAACGAATCTAACAAAAATCCACTCCGATTCCAAGATTAGTGAAAACACTTCTTTGGTAATGGTTCTAAGCCGTGGTTCGTGGCAAACTTTCCAAAAGTTCAAAACTTTTGGAAAGTTGATCGATAGTTTGATTTTCAGAAATAATATAAGCGAAGGGCTGTATGTAATTGTCACGGTGACATTAATTTCTTAGATCTAAAAATTCCTGATCATAGCCATGTCATGAAAGGTCAGCACCCCCAACCGCACTCCGAGTGTAATTTCATGGGTGGTAAATTGTGTGCCAACGGATTTTTCGGTTGGCAGTTCAAACACATATCCAAACCGAAAGGTGTCACCTAAGTTTATCTGGCCAAGAAAACCATAAGTAGAAAAATTCCGGGTGAACAAACCCAACGTATAACTGTCGTCAACTTTCAAGGAGGCTGCGTAGTCGAAGGAAATGGGTGCCCCGCTCACCGTGCGGGCAAGCACCCATGGTTTTATTTTTATCCTGTTCGAAAGTTGAAACACATATCCCACAAACAAATAAGCGTGCTGGTTGTACAAGGCCGTGCTTACCGATTCGCTCACAGAAGTAGCCTTCAACAATTTGGGCACCGAGAGCCCCACCATAAACCGCTGGTTGTGCAAAAGCAAACCCGATCCGATATTGGGCTTCCACTCGCTTATGTTTGAAAATTTTGTATCGGCCCGGTTGATTTTTAAATCATCGTAATCGCTTTGGTAGTTGATCACTCCGCCCTGCAAGCCGAAAGAAAGTGTTAGGTCGTTGTTTAATTTAATGTGATAGCCATAGGTGGCCGTTACCTCAATGGTTTTATCGGTGCCAATCTGATCTTGTAAAATGATGATGCCTGCACCCATGCGGTTGTTTGCCAGCGCGATGTGCGCGTTGGCATTCATGGTAACGGGGCTTCCTTCAAAGCCTGCCCATTGTTTGCGATACATGACCGAAGCATTTAAGTCGGTAGTGATGCCGGAGTATGCCGGATTGATGAGCAACGGGTTCATCATGTATTGAGAGTAGAGCGGATCTTGCTGCGCATAAATCTTCACGCCCGAAACTAAAAGCAGCAGAAGCAACATGTTTTTTTTCATGGTCAGCGTTTTAAGGAGATGAAGCCCGTGATGGATTTTCCATTGGAGAAAGCGATTTTATAGAAATAGGTTCCCGTTGGCAATTCCTTGCCTGCGTTGGTTTGGCCTGCAAACACACGCGACAGGTTATCATAGTTGTCAATATCAAAAACCACATCGCCCCATCGGTTGTAAATGGTGACTTTATTTTGAGCAGCATTCTCAACTACATCCACATATTTGATGATCATAAAGTCGTTCAATCCATCACCATCGGGCGTCAAGCCGTTAAATACTTCCACCTCACCAACCACATCAATGTCCATTACGCGCTGCGCACAAGCACCGCTCAGGTCGCACACTTCAATCGTTATGCGGTCTATCCCCGTAAAGGGCATGCCTTTATAATCAACAGTGAGTTCGAACGAGGAAGAAACCGAAGCCGATGCCCCGCGCGAAGTTGTGTTGCCAACAACCCGAAGCGAGGTGAAGTCAATGTTGTTGTCGGGGTCACTTACTATGGTAGTCAAATCAAAAATCAATTTCCCCTCTATCACGATGGCCAACGGAGTGGAGGTTATGGCAGGAGGTGAATTGGGTGTGCCACTGCCTGTGCACGGTTGGTTCGTTGAGGTTACCGTTACTGAATTGGATGCGGGCGACAAACAATTGGTACTGTTGCCTACTATCAGGGTGTGCGTTCCGGCTGCGCTCACAGTTATGCCCTGTGTGGTTTGCCCACCCGACCATTGATAGATTGCAAACCCCGATGGGGCTAGCAACGCCACTGTGTTTGTTCCGCAAAGTGCAGTGTTTCCAAATATTTCAATAACAGGTTTGGCAGGCGGTGCCGATACAGTTACGGTCATGGGGTCCGATAGATCGCTTGGGCAATTAGAGCCATCGGCTACCCTCACTGTAAAATTGCCTGATGCATTCACGGTGATTTGTTCTGTGGTGGCACCGGTTGACCACAGGTATGTAAATCCCGCAGGGGCCGATAGTGTCACGCTTCCACCACTGCACAAATTTGTTGGGCCGCTTGCTTGCACCACGGGCTTGGCTGGTTTTGCCGAAAAAGTAAATGTTGTGGCATCGGAAGGAACACTCATGCACGTGCCACCGGTGTTGCCCACACTAACAAAATGACTTCCGTTGGCAGTCACTAAAATTTGCTGAGTGGTCATTCCGTTTGACCATGAGTAAGAATTAAAACCTGCTGGGGCCGTTAGCAAAAAACTACCGCCTTCACAAAGTGTCATGCTTCCGGTAGCATTGAGCGTTGGCTTGGCAGGTGGTGCCGATACAGTTACGATCATTGGGTCCGATAAATCGCTGGGGCAGTTAGAGCCATCGGCTACGCTGACTGTATAATTGCCTGGTGCATTCACGGTGATTTGTTCTGTGGTGGCACCGGTTGACCAGAGGTATGTAAATCCCGCAGGGGCCGATAGTGTCACGCTTCCACCACTGCACAAATTTGTTGGGCCGCTTGCCTGCACCACAGGCTTGGCGGGCTTAGCAGAAAAAGTAAACGTTGTTGCATCGGAAGCAAGACTGGTGCACGTGCCGTTGCCCACGGTAACGGAGTAGCTTCCATTGGGCACAACCAAAATTTGTTGCGTGGCCATGCCGTTCGACCATGTATAAGTACTAAAACCTGCCGGGGCTGAAAGCAAAAAACTACCGCCTTCACAGAGTGTAATGTTGCCTGTGGCATTGAGCGTGGGCTTGGATGTATTGTTGACGATGGCACTCACCGTTGTCCGTGGGCTCTCGCACAAGGTGCCTGGATCAAACACGCTCACAAAATAATCGGTTGATGCAGTCAGTGTTGGTGTGGTGAAGTCAGGGCCGGTGAAAAGCACGGTTGATGTTGTGGCATCGGCATACCACCGATACACTTGGGTGCCTGTGGCACCGGCTGTGGCATTAAGTGTTACAGTGCCACTGTTGCATCGGCTTACGGTTGGTGCTGTGGGCGCAACGGGTGTCGTGCAAGTAAGTACAGTGAACGTTTCCATTTGAGCCGCGCTCCATATTCCATTGGCATCTTTTACCCGAAATCCTAATTTGTGAGCCCCACTTAACACGCCCGTTATCGCTATGGGAAAAATTTGATTGATGGTTGGCCCCGTAGGATTGACCGTGAGCGCAATACCGTTGTCTTCACCAGGGTCGGTATCAATAAAATATTCGGCAGCAACAATATCACCAACAGTTGCAATGATGGGCGAAACATAAAACCCACGGCTTTCAAATATTCCCCACTTGCCATCTGCTCCTTTTGTTCTTATCGCAAGAAAATGAAAGCCGGGCGTTAGTCCTGTTACGGGTATCGTTGCTGTAAAATTCGATGTCGCTCCTGCGGTAATCGGGATAGAAACTCCATTGCCGTTGCCGGGATCGGTATCAAAAAAATATTCTGCAGCAGCTATGTTGGGAGCATCGGTAGCAGCGCCTGTTACATAAAACCCGCGGCTCTCAAATATTCCCCACTTGCCATTGGCACCTTTGGTGCGGATGGCCAAAAAATGAAAGCCGGGAGATAGACTTACTGTGGGAAGTGCCACCGTAAAATTGGTTGTTGCCCCTGCCGTAACAGGTATAGAAGTTCCATTTCCGTTTCCGGGATCAGTATCAAAAAAATATTCTGCTGCGGTGATGTTTGGCGCATCAGTGGTAGAAGTCGTGATATAAAACC
>JAYVAI010000248.1:0-10925 GCA_043751075.1 Cyclobacteriaceae bacterium
AATAAGGATTGTAAAATTGAATGGAGATTCACTTCAAAGGATGCCCGGATTAAACTTAAAAAACTATATCCGTCAATTCATACGTGACATGACACTAGAAGAGATCTGATTTTAATTTCATGAGCAAAAAACAAATACCCAACGAAACAACAGGTCAAGATGGCAATGTACACTCCATCGCCATTGACGGCATGTATGAAAATTGGTTTTTAGATTATGCCTCCTACGTAATTCTGGAGCGGGCTGTGCCGCGCATTGAAGATGGATTGAAACCCGTGCAGAGGAGAATATCGCATGCCATCAAAGAAATGGACGATGGCCGGTTCAATAAAGTCGCTAACGTAATAGGCAGCACCATGCAATATCACCCGCACGGTGATGCTGCCATTGGCGAAGCGATTGTAAACCTAGGCCAAAAGGATTTATTGTTCGACACACAGGGCAACTGGGGCGATGTGCGCACAGGCGATAGTGCTGCCGCCCCCCGCTATATTGAAGCACGACTTTCAAAGTTTGCTTTGGATGTAGTTTATAATCCACAAACCACTGAATGGCAACTGTCGTATGACGGGCGCAAAAAAGAACCGGTTACGTTGCCAGTGAAATTCCCGTTGCTGTTGGCACAAGGCGTGGAAGGTATTGCCGTAGGACTCTCAACTAAAATCCTTCCGCATAATTTCTGCGAGTTGATAAAAGCATCCATTGATATTCTCAACGGGAAGAACCCAAAAATCTATCCTGATTTCCTTACGGGCGGCATTGCCGATTTTTCAGAATATGATCAAGGCTTTAGGGGCGGAAAAGTAAAAGTAAGAGCCAAGATTGAGGCGGTAGATAAAAAGACACTCGCCATCCGCGAGATTCCTTTCGGCACCACCACCACTTCGTTAATGGACTCCATTGTGAAGGCCAGTGAGAAAGGAAAAATAAAAGTGAAGCAAGTGGTGGACAATACCGCTAAGGACGTGGAGATTCAGATATTGCTTCAGCCGGGCCTGTCACCCGAAATTGCCATTGACGCACTCTATGCCTTTACGGATTGCGAAGTTTCCATTTCGCCCAACGCCTGCGTGATTGTGGCCGACAAGCCGCAGTTCATGAAGGTGAATGAAATCTTGAAGTACAATACCGACAATACTGTAAAGCTCCTGAAGCAAGAACTCGAAATAAGAAAAGGTGAGTTGATGGAGAAAATTTTATTCTCCTCGTTGGAGAAGATTTTTATAGAGAAACGAATTTATCGCGCCATTGAGGAGTGCGAGACGTTTGAAGAGGTGATATCCACCACCGACAAAGGATTGAAGCCTTACAAGAAACAATTCTACCGCGAGATCACCCGCGATGATATTCTCCGCTTGTTGGAAATACGAATTAAGCGCATCTCGAAATTTGATTCCTTCAAGGCCGATGAACTGATGAGTGATTTGGAAAAAGAATTGAAGGAGACGCTCCATCATTTAAAGCATCTTATCGATTACGCTATTTCGTATTATCAAAATTTATTGGACAAATATGGAAAGGGCCGCGAGCGCAAAACGGAAATAAAAAGTTTTCAGTCGGTGGCAGCAACCGAAGTAATTGCCAACAATCAAAAACTGTATGTTAACCGCAAAGATGGTTTCATTGGCTGGGGATTGAAGAAAGATGAATTTATTTCAGACTGTTCCGAGTTGGATGATGTGATTGCCATCCGCAGAGACGGCCTGGTAAAAGTGAGCCGCATCAGTGAAAGGGTTTTTATGGGCAAAGATATTTTGCACGTGGGCGTGTGGAGGAAAGGGGACGAGCGCATGGTATATAACCTGATATACAGCGATGGTAAAAGTGGTAGAACATTTGCCAAGCGCTTTGCCATGCCGGCCATCATCCGCGATAAGGAATACAATCTCGATCAGGGCAACCCCAACAGCAAGGTTCAATACCTGAGTGCAAACTCCAATGGTGAGGCCGAAGTGGTAGAAGTGAAATTGAGCCAGGCCAGTACAGCTCACAAAAAGATTTTTGATTTTGATTTTTCGGAGTTGGAAATAAAAGGCCGCGGTGCAAAGGGAAATACCGTCACCAAATACCCGGTAAAGAAAATTGATTTCAAAGAGGCGAAGGGCTCCACACTCAGTGGTTTGGATTTATGGTTCGATGAAGCATCGGGCCGGTTGAACAAAGACAAGCGTGGCAAGCACGTGGGCAAGTTTGATGGAGACGATCAGATATTGGCCATCACCAAAAGCGGAACGTATCGTATCACCAACTACGAAATCACTAACCGCTACGAGCCGGAGAAAACAATTCTGGTGGAGAAGTTCAATCCCAAAAAGGCAATCTCGGCCGTGTATGTGGATGGAGAAAGCAAGCAATACTTTGTGAAACGCTTTCTGATCGAGACCACTACGCTCGACAAGGAGTTTGGGTTTATTTCGGAAGGTATCGGTTCGCGGCTTGAGTTTGTCACCACATCCGATACACCTGAGATTGAGGTGGAGTTGGTGAAAGGAAAGGGCAAGGACAAAGAAGCAGAAGCGGTCAATCTGGAAGAGGTAATTGATGTGAAGGGCTGGAAGTCGATGGGCAACCGGCTATCGCAATATAAAGTGACCAAAGTAAAACCCATTGAAGAACCAGAGGACGGCAGAGTAGAAGATGGAGACGATGAAAATGTAGAGGCTACCGAACTTGAAAAGGATCGGTCGTCAAAAAAAAAAGAACCCTCCTTCTCCAAGGAAACAGAGAGCGAGCCGGAGCCGATAATCGAGGAGGACGGGCAAGCTCTCCTCCAGAAGCCTTACGGAGAGCAAGCAGCACTGTTCGGAAGCAATCCGGCAAAAGCGGTGAGTCCAAAGCCAGCACCGAAGGGAAAGCAAAGTCCACCACAAAAAAAATCAAAGGGCGAGCAAGCAGACCTATTCGGGGAAAAACCAAAACAAAAGGCAGATAAGGAGACCAAAACATTTAAGCCGGGCGATTCTATTGAGTTTGATTTGTGATCAGGTGAAATTGTACCTATTCAAATTCGAATGTAGAATGATGATCAAACGAATGATGACTGATGAATGGGGTACTCCAGCCAATGTTGATCTAAAAAAATTCCAACAGATCATTCAATCCTTCGAAACCGGATCGATCATAATGTGTGCGCGGTGTGTGCCCGGGTTCATGATCCACGGCATGCCCGGTACTTCTGGTTTTATGGGAAGGCCCGTGCTGGCGGCTGTGGCCCACGGAATATAAACCACATAGCGGAAGCTGCCTTTTGTAACTTCACCGGTGGTGGCATTGTACGCTTCCTCACTGGCCGAAAATACTTGCAAGTTGGAGGCCTGCTTTGGCATCAACAATTTTCCCGACTTGGCTTCGGCTTCGCGAATGTCGAATATTTCCTGAGTGGACTTTCCCGCATCCTTTAATTCCCTCCCGCGTGCCATAAACGGTTCGAGGTCTTTATGATAACACGATACACTCAACCCTTTTTGAGCAGGATTGTCGGCAATGCAAATCATTTCGTTGGTTCCTTTTCGGAGCACAATCATTTCACCTTTGTTACCGTAGCCATACACCATGGCACCCTCCCGCATATCTTGAGGTGCTGCCAGCAAGGCAGTTTTAATTTGTATTTCGCCTGGTGTAATTTGAGCCAATGCGGTTTGCCAACTGATGAGAGCGATGATCAGTACTTTTGTGTATTTCATAAGTGGTAATTTAAATTATCAATCGTAATCAAGAGCCAAATCTTTTTTTGATTTTCCATTCTGTTTTTGCAATCAGTACTATTGTTAAAGTCATCAACAACACAAGGCCAATCACTTCACCCATGCCTTCGTTTGGATTGAAGAAAAAGCTAAATAAGGAAATCAATAATAGAATGGTGCCAAACCAGATCATTCCTTTCGCTGAGTATCGCTGCGCAAAGTCCCACCTATCCTGCGACTTCATTGAACTCATCGTGCGATATCCATAAATCCAATTTATTTTTTGGGGAGGCCATTTGAGCGTGATCATTCCAACCACCATAAGTGTAGCTCCTGTCAACGCCTGAACAATGAATGCTGGATTGCCGAAGCTCATTGGGTGATCAAAGTTTGATTTTTGTTTCCACCAATATAGCATTTTATCGCCTAGTGGCAATTGCATTTTTGATAAAGTGTGCCTTACGTTTAGTTGGTTCTTCCTTTTCTTTTTAAGTGCTTTGTAAAATGAATAAGCTGTTCACTACGCTTCTTGTGTTGTTCTCCTTTGCCGGGTTTGCCCAAACAATCACGGTAACGGGAAATGTGGAGGACGCGATCAGAGGGAAACTTCTAAAATCAAAAATTACATATCACAGCTATCCTACCGGAGGCATTTCAGGTTCATTCAGCGACAGCACCTATTCATTTTCAATTTTTGGTTCTGCCAAATACCAGATCACTGCGGCTGCGGAAGGCTATATCCCACGCACCGTTATCGTTGATCCTAAAGAGGCAGTTGACAATGTGATCAAGCGAAATATCGGGTTAACTTCCAAAAGCGAAACGATTGTGCTAAATCACCTTATCTTCGAGCAGGGCAAGGCCGTGATCAATCCAAAATCATTTAAAGAGCTGGATGAACTGGTGGCCATGATGAAGGAAAACCAAAAAGTAGAAATACAATTAGAGGGCCACACCGATAGCCAGGGAAAACCGGAGTCAAACCTAAAACTTTCGCAAGCAAGAGTAGATGCGGTGAAAAAATACATCACATCAAAGGGCATCAACAAAAGCCGTGTAAACACAAAAGCATTTGGCGGAACCCAACCCATTTCTAAAGAAAATACCGAAGAGGCAAGGGCAAAAAACCGCAGGGTTGAGATGAGGGTTCTGAAGGATTGAAATGTTCCAGTCTTAATGCCCAATCCCTAATGCCCAATATGGTATTCCTAAAATCAGGAAACGAATGGAGTCACAACTGAAACGCTCGCTTACTCCCGCCATGGTGTGGGGCCTGGGTGTGGGCTACGTTATCTCAGGCAATTTTTTTGGGTGGAACCTCGGCCTCGAAAAAGGCGGGACCCTCGGCTTGGCCATTGCCGTTTTCTTTATCATCATTCTCTACATCACATTTACATTTAGCTATACCGAACTGGCTTGCTCCATCCCTAAATCAGGCGGAGCGTTTGACTATGCCAACCGCGCTTTCGGTAAGGACATCGGTTTTATTACGGGCATGGCTCAAAACATCGAGTTCATCTTTGCCCCACCGGCCATTGCCTTTGCCATCGGTTCGTACGGAAATATTTTTTTTCCGGATGTTCCGATATTGGCAATCTCTGTTTTTGCGTGGTGCATTTTCCTCGCGTTGAATATATACGGTGTGAAGGTGGCCGCCACCTTCGAGCTGGTGATTACTATTCTGGCAGTGGCCGCCTTGTTGTTCTTCAGCGCCATCACATTACCAAAATTTCAACTTGCCAACTTACAGCAAAATGCATTTCCTTTTGGCTATGCCGGCATGTTTGCAGCCATACCTTTTGCCATCTGGTTTTTTCTGGGCATCGAGGGAGTAGCCAACTTGGCCGAGGAAGCCATCAACCCCAAGCGCACAATATTGGCTGGGTTTGGATCGGCCATTGTCACCTTAGTGGTTTTGTGCCTGCTCACGTTCATCAGTTCCGTTGGTGTGGCCGGATGGGAAGCCATTGTTTTTAAAGAAGATGGCTCTGTTTCCGATTCACCCCTGCCGTTGGCACTCGGCTTTATCGTGAGCAGCACTTCTTCGAGTTATAAGATTCTTTTGCTCGTAAGTATTTTTGGATTGATCGCCTCCTTTCATGGACTGATGCTGGCAGCTGGGCGATCTACGTTTGAATTTGTGCGCGTTGGCTACGGCCCGGCATGGATAGGCAAAGTACATCCCAAGTTCCAAACCCCTGCCAACGCTTTGCTGGTGAATATGGCCATAGGCATGCTTGCGTTATTTAGCGGCAAGACGGGCGACATCATTACCATAGCTGTATTTGGCGCGCTTACACTCTACATCATTTCCATGCTATCGTTAATACGACTTCGACAAAAAGAACCGGATTTGGCCAGACCCTTTCGTGTTCCCCTATATCCGGTTTTTCCAATAGTGGCACTGATCATCGCTTCCTTTTCGTTGGTGGCCATGGCCATTTATAATGTGAATCTTGCCGCAATTTATTTTTTGATTATTGGCGTAAGTTATGGGATATTTAAGGTGTTCAATGGAAAACGAATTGAACAATAAAGAGATAAACAAAAAGTGTTCAAGTGTACAACAGTTGTGTAAGATATTTTTTGGCGGCATGGCGAGGCGCCACCAGGCTATCCGCTTCAAGTCCGGCCAACACACAAATCCAACGCTCTTCGGGCTTTCCGCTGCTATCCCTTGCCGGTGTACAATCAATCTATAAAAGTGTGATTCGATTCAATGACTGCAAGGAGAATAAACCTATGTGGATTTTCTATGTATCTATGTATCTGTATGTTTTAAACTTGAAGCTAATTTAATCCCATGACCACCAAAGCAATTTTTGACTACGTAAAAAACCATCCTTTCGGTAAAGTAAAAATTGCCTATGTCGACATCGATGGGATTTTGAGAGGCAAATATATTTCCGCAGAAAAATTTCTTTCCTTCACCCATGGTGAAACCACTTTTTGCGATGTGGTTTTTGGTTGGGATGCCAATGATGTAGCGTACGACAATGGCAAGTACACCGGTTGGCACACCGGCTACCCCGATGCGCCTGCAAGAATAGATTTTACTACGTTCCGAAAAATCCCTTGGGAGAATGACGTTCCTTTTTTTCTTGGAGAGATCATCGATGAAAAAGGAAAGCCATCAACGGTTTGCCCTCGACAGTTGTTGAAAAAAGTGTTGGGTGATTCAACACGCGAAGGGTTCACTCCATTTTTTGCACAAGAGTTTGAGTGGTTTAATTTTCGCGAAACACCACAAAGCGCGCACGATAAAAATTACAAAAACCTGATGCCCCTCACACCTGGCATGTTTGGGTATTCCATTTTGCGCACTTCGTTAGAGAATCCTTTCTTTACTGATTTATTTAGTTTGCTTAAAAAGTTTGGTGTGCCGATAGAAGGACTTCACACCGAAACAGGGCCAGGGGTTTTAGAAGCAGCCATTCAATATGCAGAAGTGATAGAAGCGGCCGATCGGGCTACCTTGTTTAAGACTGCGGTAAAAGAAATTGCCTATAAGCACGGCATCATGGCCACCTTCATGGCGAAGATCAGTGAGAGCCTGCCGGGATGTGGTGGGCACGTGCATCAAAGTTTGTGGGACAAGGCAGCCAAGAAAAATCTTTTCTACGATGCGAAAGACAAGTTTCACATGAGTGAGATCATGAAGAGTTACGTGGCGGGGCAATTATTTTGCTTGCCTCATCTTTTGCCGATGTACGCACCAACTATCAATAGTTATAAAAGATTGGTGGAAGGAGCGTGGGCACCCACTACTTTAACTTGGGCAGTTGACAATCGCACAGTAGCGTTGCGCGTTTTGTCTGGCGGAAGTAAGTCATGCAGATTAGAAACGCGTGTGATCGGCTCCGATGCAAATCCGTACTTGGCAATGTCTGCCGCGTTGGCCTCTGGGCTTTATGGCATTAAAAAGAAACTGAAGTTGAAGCAGCCCGCCACGGTGGGCAACGGCTACCACGATTTTTCCAATGGCATTTTACCAGCAAACCTCCATGAGGCAACACAACGGATGAAGCAATCTTCTATCGCGACAGAAATACTGGGAGAAAAATTTGTGGAGCACTTTGCGCATACACGCGAGTGGGAGTGGAGGCAGCACCTAAAGGCTGTAACAGATTGGGAATACAAACGATATTTTGAGATAATTTGATAAGTCGTCAAGACCACTCCAAGTGGTCAGCCGACTGACTGAATCACTAAAAAATATGAAAAAACTAATTCAACACGAACCGCCTCATCCCGGAGAGATTTTGCATGAGCTATACTTTGAGCCACTTGGTATCACGGTTACCGATGCCGCCTCAAAGCTTCTAATCTCGCGCCCCAATCTCTCCGCTATTATAAATGGAAAAGCTGGAATTTCGCCCATGATGGCTACCAAGTTGGGAAAGGCTTTTAACACAACGCCTAATTATTGGTTAAACCTTCAAGCTAATTATGACTTGTGGGCGATTTTTCAAAGTAAGAACCGGACTATAGATAAAGTACCTGTATTTGCCTAAAAACTCAAACCCCTCCTAACTCCTAGTATTCTGACTTCTAAATTCTGACTTCTCCTAATTCCCAATTCCTAACAAATGACCTTCGATAAAATCCATCAATACAATTTCCCTACCACTATACGGTTTGGTGCAGGCTCCAGCAATGAATTGGCAGACTACCTTATAAGGAACAATCTCTCCCGGCCTCTCATCGTTACCGACCCCACGGTAGCGCAGCTTTCGTTCTTTAAAAAGATTGTTGAAAACGTAATGCGTAAAAATATTTCAATAGAAGTATTTTCCGACATCCACAAAAATCCAGTAAAGTCGGATGTGTATAAAGGCACCGAAGTTTTCGATAGCACAAAGCGCGATTCAATCATTGGCATTGGTGGTGGGGCAGCCTTGGATGTTGCCCGTGCGGTTGTGCTGCGCGTGAACCACCGCGAAGATTTATTTAAGTACGATGACCTGATCGGTGGAGATGTGTTTATTACCAACGAGGTTCCACATTTCATTACCATCCCCACTACAGCAGGCACGGGTAGCGAAGTGGGTCGCAGTGCCATCATTGCCGATGATGTATCGCATCAGAAAAAAATACTCTTCTCTCCTAAGCTGTTGGCAAAAATAATTTTTGCCGATCCTTTGCTTACGATGGAGTTGCCTGCATTCATAACAGCCGCCACGGGCATGGATGCGCTCACCCATAACATGGAAGCATATCTTGCCAAAATGCCGCACCCCTTGTGCGAGGGCATTGCGCTCGAAGGCATTTCACTGATCAGTCAGTCATTGGAAACCGCAGTCAATAAACCTGATCTTGAATCGCGCAGTAAAATGTTGATGGCCTCTCTTATGGGTGCAGTCGCTTTTCAAAAAGGGTTGGGGGTGGTCCATTCTTTGGCGCACCCGCTCTCATCGCTGTTGGATACTCATCATGGCTTGGCCAACGCTGTCAATATTCCTTACGGGATGGAGTTTAACATCGAAGGCTTTGAAAATAAGTTCTGGAGGATTGCCGGTACGATTGGCATAAAAGATCACTCGGGCAAAGCGGTGGTTGAATATTTGTTCGATCTGAATTCTAAAATAAATATTCCCCTTAAGCTAAGTGCCATAGGTGTAAAGCCCGAGCACATAGAAAAGCTGGCGGACTTAGCCATCGCGGATTTTGCGCATCCCAACAATCCCAAACCAGTAAGCAGGGAAGATTTTAAACAGTTGTATTTAAAAGCACTTTAAAAAACTGACCTTGATTGCTATCTTGAACTAGAAGTAAGATTTTAAATTATGATTATATTTGATGTATGGATGAACAACTTAAAAAAGCTCATAGGAAAGGTTTAGAGATGGAGAGAAAGATGAATGAATCTTTGAAAAAGATTAAACGTGTTGATACAAGCAAAGTCGTATTGACGGAATTAACTTATCAAAAAACGGAAACTCCAGTTTCTAAATAATCTTAATCTTGTTCATTGGCTTCTCTCTTTGTCATAGCGGGGTCCTAATGGTGCGGGTAAATCCACTAATAGTAAGATACTCTTGAAAGAAGAAGGCATTGCTGCATTTGATTACGACTTAGAACTTTATGATCTCTGGTCTATATTTTCTTTTGACCCTGCCGTAGAGGATGGAGTAAGAGAAAGCATTGGAAAAAAATTTTTATCTCTCAAACAAGAAGCCTTGGTTAACAAAACCAATTTTGCCTTTGAAACAAATTATCACCATCTATCTTCATTTGAAACAGTTCAACAGTTTAAAAAATCTGGATATGACACGATCTTAATTTTCATTGCGCTCTCCGATGCCGCAGCCGCCATTGAAAGGGTAAAGACTCGCGTATCCAGGGGCGGGCATAGCGTAAATGAGGCCACCATTAGAGAAAGATTTGAAAAGGGTCTTATTCAGCTTGATAACACATTTATGGAGTTTAATGTCCTCTATCTATATGGTAGTAAGGAAAATGAAAACTCTCTTATTTATACGTTGCTTCCCAAGTTAGGTAAAGCAGTATGTACCAATGAAAAGCTTGATGCCCGTATCCTAAATTATTTACCTACGATTGAAAAGTTTGTTCAGTCCTCAAGCTTGGCCATTGACTGAATAATTTTAAATTGATTACAGCACATTGATTAAATGAACACAGTAACCATTGGTGTAACAGATTGCAGTAAGTATGATAACTATGCAAATTGGATTTCAAGAGAAGCAAATGTTGAAACCATCAGGCTTGGCCATCGCCAAAACAATTATGAAGAAATTAGAAAGTGCAGCGGCATTGTCTTGACCGGTGGCGAAGATGTTCATCCAAGATTTTATAATAAACCTGAATATTTTGAACTCTGTTTTCAAGATGACATGGACGAAAGGCGTGATGAGTTTGAGTTGAAGGTTTTGGAGTTCACACAGAAAAATAAAATCCCCGTGCTGGGCATTTGTCGCGGCCTTCAAATTGCAAACGTATTTTTTGGGGGCACGCTCATTCCCGATATACCCACGTTTGGAAAATTTAATCATTCAAAAAGAAATGGATTGGATACGGACCACACAATTTCCATCGATAAGAACAGCGGACTTCATCAGGTTACGGGAATTTTAACGGGCGAAATAAACAGTGCCCACCATCAAAGTGCCGACAGAGTAGGAAAAAATTTAGTGGCCAGTTCGTTTTCAACCGATGGTATAATCGAAAGCATAGAATGGCTGGAGGAAGCAGGCAAACCCTATTTGAGTTTAGTGCAATGGC
>JAYVAI010000249.1:0-1526 GCA_043751075.1 Cyclobacteriaceae bacterium
GCGCTGGTGGAAAACAAAAAATCCGTTGAAGAAAATTTGACTGAACTTGGATTTACACCTTCCATCTACAGTCCTTTTTTCAAACTGCTCACCAAAGAAGATGTTAAAAACCTTCACGGCAAAAAGGTGCGCGTAATACCCTGGACTGTGAACGAACCAGCCGACATGCTGTCGTTGAAAGGAATGGGTGTGGATGGATTTATTACCGATTATCCTGATCGCGCGGCCAAGTTTAAGCGCACATTGAACATCCCGGCCAACGGAAGGAAGTAGTAGGCAGTAAGGCAGAAAGCAGTTGGCATAGGGGTTCACAAAAAATTATAACATCCAGCCACCGGTATTTTAAAAGTAGGCAGTAGGCAGACAGGCAGTAGGCAGTTTGTGCAACAAAAAATCATAACATCCAGCCACCATAATTTTTTTTCTGCCTACCGCTTACTGCCTTACTGCTCCCGATAGCTATCGGGACTGCTTACCGCGTACTTTTACCTATCATTGCACCTTCATAAATTAAAAACACCATGCCAGCATCCAGCAACAAGTATGACGTGTACGGTATCGGCAACGCCTTGGTTGACATCGTAACAGAAGTAGAGCACGATTTTTTTCAAGCCAACGAAGTGGAGAAAGGCCTCATGACATTGGTGGACGAAAAAAGACAACTTCATCTGATGAAAGCCATTGACATGAAGAAAAGCAAAATGTCGGGCGGAGGTTCGGCAGGCAACACGGTGGTGGCCATCAACCAGTTTGGAGGAAAGAGTTTTTATTCGTGCTTAGTGGCCAAAGATGAACTGGGGAAATTCTTTTTGGAAGACCTGAAAAGAAATGGTGTGGACACAAACCTTGCGCACGAGCAATGCCCCGAAGGCCACACGGGCCGGTGCCTTGTAATGACCAGCCCCGATGCCGAGCGCACCATGAACACATTTTTGGGGATCAGTTCTTTTCTTTCGCCCGAGCAGTTGGATGAGCGCGCTATCAAAAATTCTTCCTACATCTACCTCGAAGGTTACTTAGTGGCCAGCCCCAAAGGGTTGGAAGCTATGAAGGAAGCCAGGAAGGTGGCAGAGAAAAATAAAATCCCAACGGCACTTACATTTTCCGATCCCAGTATGACAAAATATTTTTCCAAGCAGATGGAAGAGATTGTAGGTGCGAGTGTCGATCTTCTTTTTTGCAATGAAGAAGAAGCGATGATATTCACCGGCACCAACACACTTAATGAAGCAAGGGAAAAATTGAAGCAGAGCGCCAAACGGTTTGCCATCACCCTCGGTGCCAATGGCGCGTTGATTTATGATGGTGACACCTTCATTCAAATTGAACCTTATCCTGTGCGGGCCATAGATACCAACGGAGCGGGCGATATGTTTTCGGGAGCATTTTTATATGCCATCACTCACGGCCATAGTTATGCCGAGGCTGGCAAGCTGGCATCGTTGGCTTCATCGAGAGTGGTTACGCAGTTTGGCCCGCGGTTGGAGCCTAAGCAAATGAAAAAGATATTGGGGGATTTGATTGGG
>JAYVAI010000250.1:0-10921 GCA_043751075.1 Cyclobacteriaceae bacterium
TTTGGCGACAACTCTGGCCCACAGATAAAAATGTACAGTACACCTATGGCCATTGGCCTAGTTATTTTAGGCCTTGTTATGCTGGTGGGTGGTGGAAAATTGGTGGTTGACAGTGCGATAGACATAGCCAATCATTTTGGATTGAGTGAAAAACTGATTGGCCTCACCATTTTGGCTGCAGGCACCTCGCTGCCCGAGTTGGCCACCTCGGCCATGGCAGCATATAGAAAGAATACCGACATTGCCATCGGCAATGTGATTGGCTCAAACATCTTTAATATCTTCTTCATACTCGGTGCGGCAGGTATGATCCGCGAAACACCCTTCAATGACGCCATGAATTTCGATCTGTATGTGCTCATGGCTTCCACGCTTGTGTTGATGATCTTTATGTTCACTTTGAACAAGCGCAAGCTTGACCGATGGGAAGCCTTCTTAATGTTGATCAGTTATTTTGCCTACACGGCCTACTTAGTTGCTATGGAGTAATCCGCTAAACCTTACTCTTACAGGGCATGAACAAATATCTACTATGGGCAAGAGCCCTCGTTATTTTATTTGTGATTGCCATTCTTGGCGGCTCTTCTATCCAAGGCAAAAACATACCAGAAGCTTTTTCACTCACGCCCGATAAGCTCATTCATTGCGTTGAATATGCTGTGCTGGGGTTCCTCTTATTTCGCTGGCTGAGATTGGAGTGGCCAGGGCAAACGACAAACACGATCAGCGTCATTACTTTTCTTTCCGGTTCGCTGATGGGCGTTGTCGATGAAAATTATCAGCGCCTGATACCGGGCCGCTTTCCCGATTTCTGGGATTGGGTGTTGGATTCGGTGGGTGTATTTTTAGCAGCCGCATTAATGAATGTTATGGCGAAAGGAAAAACCTGAGTACAAAAGAAGACCCCATCGTGGAGTCTTCTTATTTGTATTGATAAATAAATAGGCGTCTGACCGCTTAGAGCGGTCTTGACGCCTCGGTTCAAACTCAAATCTTCTTTTCCAATTCTGTGATTTTTGGCTGGGCTTCTTGTTTGCCCAAGGATAGTGCCTTCTTATAAAGTTCAACGGCTTCCCTCAGTGTCTCTTTCTTTTTCTTTGGGGCAAGCTTGGTGCGGTTGGCCGCTTCTTCCACCGCCTGGGCACGGGCAAAATAAGAATCTGCTTCGCTCACTTTACTGGAAATCATAAGCTCCTGGATTTTTGCCTCAATCAGCGCAAGCTCTTGCTGCTTGCCAATTATCTGCTCCTCCTTGTCATTCAATTCGGCTTCTTGCAAGCCCACCGTGGTGATCAGGTTACGGTTTTCATTTCCCATGGTAGCCACTAACTCCTGAAGCTTTCCTATTTCCACATTCTTGGCTTCCAAATCAGCTTTCAATTTTTTGATCGTAGCGGTAAGTGCCCGGTTGTTGCCCTTGCTTTTCTTTAACGTGCCTTCGAGGTCTTCTATTTTGCTTTGTGTGCTCTTCACATAATTGTTGATGTCCTTCATCCGTGCCGTATAATTATCATAGGTAGTTCCTTCTACCATGTTTACACGAAGCAATTGCCTGTTGGCATCGATGGAGTCCATCAACACGCTTACTTCCTGAAGGGTTGTGGCAAACTGCTGGCTTGTCTGCAGTTCTGCTTTCAATGAATCAACTTCTGATTTCAGCTTTTCAGCTTCGCGGCCGCAACTCATCATAGTGGCGGCAATAAGTGTTATGAATAGAATGTTTTTTAGCATACAGTTATTGGTTTAGTGGCACTAAATTACTTGTTTAAATCCTTTGCGAGCGCAAGAACAATTTTTTTTTTCAAACGAAGGGAAATCTTTCGACAACACGTAAATTGCGCCATCTTTTCTGTAAGAATTTTCTTTAAATGCCCAAATTAATAACCACGCGCACGCGTATTGCAGACTTGGGCAAGCCCCGGATCATCGTAATCGGTGGTGGATTTGGAGGTTTGGAAGTAATCAAGGCACTGCGCGGCCTCCATGCGCAGGTTGTCCTTTTTGATAAATACAATCACCACACCTTTCAACCCCTTTTATATCAGGTTGCCACTTCGGGTTTGGAAACAAACTCCATTGTAGCACCTTTTCGAAAGCTCTTCGGCAATCAAGCCGATTTTTATTTTCGGCTGGGGGAAGTAAAGAAAATAAAACCCGAAGAAAACTATATCGAAACTTCCATTGGTGGAGTGAAGTACGATTACTTGGTTATCGCCAGCGGGGCTGTCACCAATTTTTATGGGATGACGGAAGTGGAGAAACATGCATCATTCATGAAAAACATTGTTGATGCAACCAAACTGCGCAACAAAATAATACGTCAGCTTGAATACGCATTGCTTACCGATGATGAAGAAGTGATGAACAGCCTGATGGACTTTGTGATTGTAGGGGGTGGCCCCACTGGGGTGGAATTGGCCGGGGCACTTACCGAGTTAAAGAAAAATGTTTTCCCTAAAGACTACAAAGAATTGGACATGCGCCAGATGGACATCCATTTGGTGGAAGCATCGCCCCGGCTGCTCAACGGTATGTCGGAACAAGCTGGAAAAAAAGCACACGAATTTCTTCTTGAAATGGGCGTGAAAGTTTATTTAAACACAGCCGTGAAATCGTATGATGGCGATGAGGTCTTGTTAAGCACAGGTGAGAAATTGGTTTCACGTTCGCTCATTTGGGCAGCCGGGGTAAAAGGCAACCCCATAGCAGGATTGAACCCTGAAGTAATAGCAAAAGGAAACCGCTTACACGTAGATGAATTCAGCCGCGTGAAAGGATATGAAAATATATTTGCCATTGGCGATGTAGCGTTTATGAATGGCGATGTGAAGTTTCCAAAAGGGCATCCGCAAATGGCACCACCCGCGCAGCAACAAGGCAGGCTGGTGGCCAAAAACATTAAAAACCTCCTGACCAAAAAAACACTTACTCCTTTTCGTTACTTTGATAAAGGAAGCATGGCAACCATAGGCCGCCACAAAGCCGTAGTGGATATAAAGCGCATCCGCTTCCAGGGATTTTTTGCCTGGTATGTTTGGATGTTTGTACACCTGATGTCGATTGTTGGATATAAAAACAAGGTCTTTACTTTTTTTAGTTGGATGTGGAGCTATTTTTCTTACGACCGCAGCAACCGTTTGATCATTGGACGCAATGAAGAAAAAATAATGCAAGAAGAAGTTAAATAAAAATCCTCTTATGGACTCAAAAGATTCGCGCCTTCATAAACTTTCCGCAGCCGGAGTACTGGTTGCCATGGGCATTATTTATGGTGACATTGGCACATCACCCATCTACACACTCCGGTTTATTGTGGGCGATCATCCCATCACCGAAGAGTTGATATTAGGCGGTCTCTCCTGTGTTTTCTGGACACTCACCCTCATCACCACCATCAAATATGTTTACCTCGCCCTAAGTGCCGACAACAAAGGGGAAGGTGGGATTTTTGCCTTGTATGCATTGGTAAGGAGATATAAAGCCGGATGGGTAATCTTTCCTGCCATAATCGGATGCTGCACGTTGATTGCCGATGGATTTATAACTCCCGCCATCAGCGTTACATCAGCGGTAGAGGGCTTGCGTTCGTTGGACCCGGACATCAGCCTTCAAACAATCATCTCCATAGTGATTGCCATTTTGTTGGCCCTGTTTCTTTTTCAGCAATTTGGTAGCAGCGTGGTGGGCAAAACATTTGGCCCGGTCATGCTTGTATGGTTTATTTTCATTGGCACCATTGGGGCCATCCACCTGTTGGAAAACCTTTCCATTCTTAAAGCAGTAAACCCCGTGTATGCCGTCAGTCTCCTCACCAAATATCCGGGTGGCTTTTGGATATTGGGTGCGGTCTTCCTCTGCACCACCGGGGCCGAAGCACTCTATTCCGATTTGGGCCACTGCGGCAAAATCAACATCCGCATGGGATGGGGCTTCGTAAAAGTCTGTTTATTGCTGAGCTACTTCGGGCAGGGTGCCTGGTTGCTGCAGCATGAAGGCGAAACGCTGAATGGGATGATCCCGTTTTTTGAGATCATGCCTAAGCCCTTGCTTTTTTTCGGGGTTATCATTGCCACCATGGCAACCGTGATAGCAAGCCAGGCTTTGATTTCGGGAACATTTACATTGGTGAACGAGGCCATGAAATTGAAATTGTGGCCAAGCACACGGGTGCGATATCCCACCCAGGTAAAAGGACAAATCTATTTGCCCGCCATCAACTGGATATTGATGTTTGGAAGTATTTTGGTGGTCCTTTATTTCAAGGAGTCGGATGCCATGCAATCGGCATACGGGTTGGCCATCACGTTTGATATGCTGATGACCACTTCCTTGTTGGTCTATTACTTTTCAACAACAAAAAAATCGCGCGTACGGTCGAGTATTTTGGCGTTGGTATTTTTCACCATAGAAGGTGCCTTCCTGATTTCCAACTTAAGCAAGTTCAGCCATGGCGGTTGGTTCTCATTCACCATTGCAGGCATGTTTTTCTTTATGATGTTCATCCTCTACAAAGCGCGCACCCTGCGCGACCGACATACAGAATTTGTTGACCTAAAACATTACGTTCCGCTCATGCAAGATCTGCAAGCCGATACGTCCATCCCCAAAGAAGCCACCAACTTGGTGTATATGGCTGTGGCCGATAGCAAGCGTTACATCGATTCAAACATTGTCTATTCAATTTTCAAAAAGAGGCCCAAGCGTGCCGATGTGTATTGGTTTGTGCACGTGGACACCGTGGACAGTCCTTACACATCAAAATATTCGGTGGACACCATTGTGCCCAAGAAATGTTTCTTTGTAAGGATAAAACTTGGGTTCAAAGCCGACCATCGCGTGAACCTTCTCTTCAACAAAATCCTGCACGACCTTGCCGAATCGGCCGAGATTGATTTGATCAGTCATTACGATTCGCTGCAAAAGCACAGCATGCCCTCCGACTTTAAGTTTATCATTTTGCATTCACTCGCTTCGGTTGACAGTGAGATTTCAAATTTTGATAACCTGATCATTCAAGGCTACCGCTTCATAAAAAAACACAGCCTTTCCACCGAAGAAATGTATGGCCTCGAACTGGCCAACGTGGAAGTTGAGCGTGTGCCAATAATGGTGGGGCCACCTGCCAAAGTGCGCATCAAGCGAGAGAAAGAAGAAACCGAGCGAGAGAAAGAACTGCGCTATCACGGGCAGGATTCCTAAACAAACAATTGCATACACTGCTCCAGAATACGATCACTACACATTGCCTCCTAAAATCATCAAAACCATTGGATTTATGGATATTTACATCCTAAAACATAAATTTTAATACATATTTACATCCTAAAAATTATTAAACTATATATTTACTTCCTAAAAGTATATTTTCGTTACATATTTCCTTCCTAAAACCGAGATAATTGTACACCTTTGTGGCCTAAACACAGTAATGTTTATGGCAAGCAAACCCCCTCCATCTAAGGCCCAAGAAATCCTCTTTGGAACTTCCACGGAGAGGATTACCTCCTACCTAAAAGACAACCTCATCCGCAAAATTGCCCCGGGCATATACACATCAAACCTGACGGATGAAGTACCCAATATTGTGAAGCGAAATTGGTTTTGGATTTTGGCCAACCAATATCCCGGTGTTCTACTAAGCCACAGGAGCGCGTTGGAGTTTAGGCCCACTCCTTCTGGCCATCTTTTTCTTACCCATTCTTACAAAGCCAATGTTTCGCTGCCAGGCCTCACCATCCATTTTTTGTCGGGCCACAAAAAGATTGAGGGCGACACTCCGTTTTTTGAAAACCTCTACGCCTCGCAAGAAGCCCGCGCCTATCTCGAAAACTTGCAACAGACCCGCAAGCAGGGCGAAGAGTCCAAATGTTTATCGGCTGCGGAAATTGAAGAAAAGTTGGAAGTGATTTTAAGGGCGCGCGGTGAGCAGGGATTGAATGCGTTGCGCGATAGGGCAAAAGAAATTGCGCCTGTATTGAAAATGGAGAAGGAATTTATCAAGCTGAACCTAATGATAGGAAGCCTCCTTGCTTCGGGCGATTCCAAAAAATTGACCTCACCAATTGCCAAAGCCCGCGCCCTTGGCGAACCGGTGGATCCTGACCGGATAAATTTATTTGAACATCTGTATGAAGAATTGGCAGGGAAAGTTTTTCCGGAGCGCAAAAACAAAAACACTTCGGTTGAAGCCTATAAAACCTTTGCTTTTTTTGAAGGTTATTTTTCCAACTATATCGAAGGAACAGAGTTTACAGTGAGCGAAGCAAAAGCGATCATTGAAAACAATTCGCCCTTGCCTTTGCGCGATGAGGATTCGCACGACATACTTGGAACCTATCGAATTGTTTCGGATAAAAATGAAATGGCCATTTGCCCAACCAATGCCAACGAATTTTTGGAAATTATGCGGAGGCGTCATGCTGTGCTTTTGCAATCGCGCGTTTCAAAAAAACCGGGGGAGTTTAAGGACAGGAACAACCGGGCGGGCAGCACCGAGTTTGTGAATTTGGATTTGGTGAACGGCACGTTGAAGAAAGGATACGAGTGGTATTCGATATTGAGGGACCCGTTTGCCAAAGCGGTTTACATGATGTTCCTCGTCAGCGAAGTCCATCCCTTCAACGATGGCAATGGGCGCATCGCCAGGGTAATGATGAATGCAGAACTTTCATCAAAAGGCCAATCAAAAATTATCGTCCCCACGGTTTATCGCGAAGATTATGTTGGAGCATTGAGAAAACTAACCCGGCAGCGACAACCGGATGCCTACATACCGATGATGTTGCGGGCTTATGAATTTAGTGCCACGCTTCAAGATGAAGATATTGATGCGATGGAAAAATATCTTATTGCCTGCGATGCATTTAAAGAACCGCAGGAAGGGCAATTGAAATTTAACAGTAACTAATTTCTATGTACAGGGCTTTGCTCTTACTGTTTCTTGTTTTTGTTCTCGCTAATTTATTTTGCGTTGCCCAACCTGAAAAAAGAACGGTGTCAGGAATCGTTGTGGACTCTCTCACAAAAGAACCACTTCCATTCGTTAATGTCTTTCTTGCCAATACTACTATGGGAGCCAGCACGGCCGCGGAAGGATCGTTCTCAATACAGTCTATTTCACCAGGCAAATATGATTTGGTGGCATCGTATGTGGGTTATAAGCCCTACCTGATTCCTGTTGATTTTACAGTGAATGCAAACGGTTTTTCAAAAGAAATAAAACTTACCATTGAGTTGGTGCAGGAAGCCAAGCAGTTGCAAGAAATAGTGATAAAAGAGGATACCACAAACCGGGCAAAATTGCTTGCGGATTTTAAAAAAGTATTTCTTGGTCAAACACGCAACTCGAAAGAATGTAAAATTTTAAATCCACGTGATATTCATTTATACTTTGATGCAAGAGAGCGTTTGCTTTTGGCACACGCCAAAAAACCTATTGAAGTAGAGAACCGTGCGCTAGGCTACAAAATCTATTTCTACCTAAATAAATTTGAGGTAAATTATCAACATGGCACTCAACTTTCGTTTGGTGTTTACCGATTTGAAGAACTTACTTCCGAAAAAGCCCGATGGAATAAAACTTGGGAACGCGAGAGAAGGCAGGCTTACTTTGGATCAGTTACTCATTTTATGAGGGCATTGCGCGACAGTGCCCTACAGCAAAACTCCTTTACTGTTAGAAAAATTTTTATGGTACCCAATCTCAAACGCCCGCCCGATGAGTTTATCAATAGAAAAATCAACGCATTGAGGAAGGAGCACAACAGCAACACCATAATTATTTCTGATAATCCCAAAGACAGCCTCGCGTATTATTTGCGGCTAAAGGCAGAGCCAAAAGAAATTGACAGTCTTGGAAACAACATTTACTCTGGAGGTGAGTTTGTGCGGCCGTCACCCGAAAAGATTGAAGGTATAAAAGGAAAATATCAAGTGATCTATAACAAGAATGAAGAAATTGAATATCTACTTTATATCAACAGGAAGTACGCCAAGAAACAAACTAGTGTTTTTCACTTTTCGGAAAATTCCTTAACTATTTATGCCAATGGGCACTATGAAAATGTTTTTAGCCTTTTCACAGAAGGCTATCTATCCTGGCGCGAAAATATGTCGAACAACTTGCCATTGGAATATGTGCCTCCTCTAAAGTAACGATTCCATGCGGGTTGGCTTACCAATTTTGAAAAGAAATTTACCGCCCTGTCAATCCAGCATTCAACGTGCCCCAAAAAAATCACTGACCGCATACAACGGGATCACTTTTATCTTTTCGTATTCGGAAAAATTCTCCAACGAGAAGCGGATACCATAGATGGATTTCTTTTCCTTCATAAACAGATGTAAACTTTGCATAGAACCTTTGGTGCCTGATTTTACTTCAATGGGAATAATGTTCGCGCCTTTTTGTATCACATAATCCAACTCTGCATTGCTGCTTTTTGCTTCGCGGTGCCAATAGTATAATGTCTCTTGCCGATAGCAGGAAGATGATTTCAATATTTCCAATCCTACGTATTGCTCGGCAATCGCGCCTTTGTTGATCACATCTAAATCATTTTCCAACAGTATGTCGGCTACGTTCAATCCCAAGAGCCGTTGAAAAATCCCCGTATCAAGCAATTGCATTTTTCTTTTTTTTGAATTGCTCTCCGCGCCCAGTGGAATGCCGTTGGCCGAAGTGTGCGTAATGGGGATAACCAAACCCGCCATGATGAGCAGTTCAACAGCCTCTTTGATTTGATTGTGGTTGGTGCCCACGGCTGCCTTGGTATATACAAATTGTCCGACCGACTGTTTGACCACAGAATCGAATACTTCATTGATCCGCAAAGAGGGAACTTGCTTTTTATATTTCGCGAAATCCAATTTCAAGGAAATGATCAAGTCGTCCAAGGCTTGGCCACAGTGCGCCATATCTTTGTGCTGCACATAAACTGAGACCACTTCGGGCATGCCACCCAAAACAAGAAACCGTTTTAAATGTGCTATCAGTTTTTGATGCACGGGTTCCAACAATGGTTTTTCGGTATTGGCTTTTTGCTTGGCTTCAAGCAAAAGTTTCTCTCCTATTGCTATAAGGTATTCATCGAAAGAAAGTGGATGGACAAACATAGAGCGGATCCTCCCCACACCAAATGACGGAATCTCGGCCAAGGCAAATTCCAACAACGACCCCGCTGCAATCACATGCAACTCAGGATATTTTTCATAAAAAAAACGCAATGAAGAAATAGCCGGCACACAGGCTTGCACCTCATCAAAAAACAACAACGTTTTGCCCGGCACAATGGGCACGTTGAAAAGTATGGACAAGTTGCCGCATATCTCTTTGGGGTCCAGGTCTCCTTCGAAAAGTTTGTGCACCTGCCGTTGCCCTTCAAAATTGATCTCCAAAAAATGGTCGAATGATTTGCTCAATTGCCTCACGGCTGTGGACTTACCTACCTGCCGCGCCCCCCTGAGCAAGAGCGGCTTGCCACCCCCATCAAAATGCCATTTTGATAGTTCCTGGTCTATTTTTCTAGGAAAGTACATTTTGACAAGGCAATTATGATAGTGAATTTACATTTTGACAAGGCAATAATACACCTAAATTTACATTTTGGAAAGGCAATAACGGTTCAAAATGCAAAGTAGAAGTTCTAAATCAAATACGTTCGTAAAGTGTGAAGTTCAAGTGGGTTTAATTGAAAAGGATAGGTTAGGTTAGCCAGGGCAGTTTGATACCCAACCCTTATCGGGAGCAGAAGAATCATGAAAGCAAAACCTCCGCAGGAATCCCCAATTCACGGTGAAAAAGTTTGGCGAGTTCAAGGGTGAGTGGCTTTTTTCCACTGAGCACGTCCTATACATAACCCTTCGACCCAATTTTTCCAACCAAGTCTTTATTCTTCAATCCCAATTCCAACATTTTTATTTCTCTGCCTCAACGGGATTGGGTTTTGGAATGGGATAGTGCAGGTCTTCATATTGTTTGACAAGCAGCAACATGATTTGTAACGAGTCGCCTTCTTCGGAATTGGGCTTTACTTTTTTGTCGAACATTTCATCCAACCATTCGAGGCTGGCTTAATAGTCTTTTTTTGTTTTGATAATCTTGAGTTTCATTTTTTGCTTTTTATTGATTGAATCCGAAAATATTAAAAACATCTAACTCAACTCCCAACCCACAATCAAAATCTAATCTGCCCGATTGCGGACGTTCTTGTCCGTTATTAATAGCACCTCCATCACCTTTGCTTTGAATCTGTACAAAAAACAAATGATTTGTACTGGCACTACTTTAGCCTTATGGGTCAAAACCGGAAACTATGCGATGGGGGTTTCGAACGCAAACCGAGTGGATAGTTTGATGAGCGAATAGAACAACTAAAGTTATGGCAACCGAACCCTCACCTTATTGCTATCCGCAGTGATGATTGCTTTTTGGAAGAGTTCATGTTTATACAGATTTAGAATTCTATTAGAGGCAGAACCATGTTGAGCAGCAGGAAAATTAACGAGCCGGATTATTCCAAAATGAGGAACGCCACGGAATATCGCAAGTTCACCAAAGTCTTTGTCTTGCGTGACAATGACCCTGCCTTGTTCACAAGAAAATTGCGTGATGGCTTCGTCACCTGGGTCTTTCAAAAAATCGCCCACCCAAACCACATCAAAGCCAGCCGCCTCGAGGTCTCTTTTAGCACCGCCCCAAATACAACTGTCCAGCAAAACTTTCATTATGCCGGGCGCAATTCAATCCGCTCATGGCTTACCATTCTATGCGCATACAACAAACAGGCCTGTATGTCCTGGGCCTCGAGCCAATCATATCCCTTCAGTATAATCTCAGGGGTGTCCCCTGCGGCCAACATGCCCAGCACATGTTCAACAGCCAGTCGCTTGCCTCGTATAATCGGTTTGCCTCCAAAAATTT
>JAYVAI010000251.1:0-4030 GCA_043751075.1 Cyclobacteriaceae bacterium
AATCTTTGACAACGCCCATTATTTTGCGGCCAAACAATGTGATGGACCAGAAAAGGAAGAGGATGGTGAAGGCACTGGCCAACACACTCATGAAGTTGACCCAATAGGCAACCTGGGTGACATCGCCCATGGCCAGGAAGGAGAAGATGCGGCCCATCAAAAGAAAGAGCGGGGCACCGGGCGGGTGAGGCACCTGAAGTTTGTACGATACCGCGATGAATTCGCCACAGTCCCAATAGCTGGCTGTTTCCTCCATGGTGAGCCAGTAGGTGGCTATTGCTATTGCAAATATTAACCAACCGGTGATGTTGTTCGATTTTTGAAAATTCATGCTGTCTCCTTTTGAATATGAGGGGCGAAAATAGGGAAAATTAGTCTATAGAAGAGAATTAAAAGTAGGCAGTAGGCAGACACCAGTAGGCAGTAGCGTTACCCTTCAACTTTGAGCTGAGATGCAAATTGGGCAGGGAAAGTTTTAGAAATCTATTTTCAGTACCACGTGTATTTCTGTGAAACCCCAGCAAAGGATAGGAGTAGTGAAAAGCTCAGCCTTGAGAGCCCTCGTTGAATCGGACCTGGTGGTGCCTCGCCATGCCACCATATCACGAAAATCCGTGCTTAACCCTATACATACTGCTTACCGCTGACTGCCAACTGCCTACTTTACTTATACACGATCACATAAAACACCAACCACAAAACAAAAATTAAAATATAAGAAGTGGACACAATCCACCAGGCTGCTTTCTTTTCGCGCTTGGCATAGTAGTGAACCCCATTCACCATGATCAGCACATAAAAAATTTCGAAGATGCTGATGGCCTTGAGCGGATAGGCATACCGTTTTGCAACTTCGGTATAATCGAAAAAATTCATCATCGAGAAGGGATAGAAGGCCCTGATTTCGGGAAGGGTCGGGTCGGTTTGCACAAGCATGAACCACGCTATCTTCAATACTTCGGGAAGCAGGAAGATAAACTCTGCGGCCATCACCACACCCCAGCATTGACTGAAAGTGATGCGGAAGCCAAACATGAAGCAGCCCACCCAGAGCACAAACCCGATCAAGGTAAACTTCCACAGATAAATAAATGGGATGGAGAAAAACTGGAGAGCACTGATCAATTGTAAAATGGTGCCTTCGGGCCTGTCTTGAAGGAACTCGAAGGCGGCAGTTTCGTTTTCTATAAATGATTTTTTGATAAACAGCAATAGCACAGACAGCAAACAGAGCATGATGAAGGTCAGTTTCTTGTTGGTGTCAAAGGGTGAACTTAGAGCGTTTTCTTGTTGCATGGTTTTATTTCTATTCGGTTTTTTGAGAATGTGGTTTGGCTGCAGGCGTCCGCTTTGACTGCACACTGCACCCGGCCAGGGATAGGAGTGGAAAGCCCGAAGCGCGTTGGTTGTGCTTGTGGCCGGACTTGAAACGCCTGCCTGCCAAAGCGACAGCGCAGGCAGGGATAGCCCGCCCCGTTTCGGGGGGCCGCCAAAACTCTTTCACAAAAATACATGTTGAATTTTTTTACAGATGCGAAGGTAAGTTTTTGTTTATTTGGATGCAGATATGAAAAGTAGGTTCTTAGTTAGGAAATTTTTCTTTGGGTTGCTCATCGTGGCCATGGCCAGTGGAGCGTGGAGGGCAGCCGCTCAGGCTCCAGCCAAAAAAGACACCACCATCATACTGATCAACAACATTGCCATGCAGATTGAAATCACTCAGGCCATGAATGATTTGTACAATTTCAAATTTGAAAAGGCCGAGCAGCAGTTCCGGTGGTTCAAACAAAAGTATGCGTGGCATCCGTTGCCCTATTTTCTGTTGGGCCTTAGCGAGTGGTGGAAGATCATGCCCAATACCAAAGCCACTCAATACGATGATCGCTTCATGGCTTATATGGACAGCTCGATCATGGTAGCTGAAAACCTTTTTGAGTCGCACCCCGAATACAAAATCGAAGCCGCTTTTTTTCTTTCGGCTGCTCACGGTTTTAAGGGCAGGCTTCTTTCGGATGAAGAAAGGAAAAACTGGCGCAAGGCAGCCGTGGAAGGAAAGAGTGCCCTCAACTACATGGAAATTTGCCGGGAGAAAGAAAATTTAAGTCCCGAGTTGTTGTTTGGCGATGCGCTGTACAATTATTTTTCGGTGTGGGTGCCCGAAAATTATCCTTCCCTGCGGCCTATCATGTGGTTCTTTCGCAAAGGCGACAAGCAGTTGGGCCTCAGGCAACTCAAAGAAGTTTCGTACAACGCTTTTTACACCCGCACCGAGGCCATGGTTTGGCTCATGCGCATATTGAACAGCTATGAAAACGATCAGCCCCGTGCCTTTCAGTTGGCTGAATATCTTTATCAAACCTATCCCGACAATCCATACTTTCATCGCTACTATGCGCGCATGTTATATGGCCGCGGATTGTATCCGGAATTGGAGAGCCAATCCAAAAAAATATTGGAGAGAATAGACAGCTCCCAAATAGGTTATGAGGCAACCAGCGGCCGGTATGCGGCATTTTTTCTGGGGCAATTGTACGAGCGGCAAGCCAAGCTGGACGATGCAAAGAAATATTATGTGCTGGCCGTGAAGTATGCCGAGGAAATTGCTGCCACCGAGTCGGGCTATTATCTATTTTCGCTCATAGCCCTTGGCGAGATAAATCAAACGCAGGGAAACAAAGCCGAGGCAAAACGATATTTTACGGAAGTGAAAAAGAAATCCAACCGAAAAGATGAAGCCTTTAAGGATGCGAAACGAAGATTGAAGAATTTGGAGAAGGGGGATTGAGATTTAAGATTTAAGATTTAAGATTTTGGAACTGCGCGATTTTGTTGTCACCCCTGTTTGGCTCATCATCATTTACATGGTGGCATATATAATCCGTCCGTATGTAACGGATGAAGTAAACCGGGGATATTTTTTTCCGGCATTGACTGTAAAAGTGATTGGTGCTCTGGCCATCGGTTTCATTTATCAGTTTTATTATAACGGGGGCGATACGTTTAATTACCACACCCACGGCAGCAGGCATATTTGGAACGCGGTGATGGATTCTTCGCAGGGGGCAGATCTTCTTTTTGGTGGTGATAGACCTGGTTCATATCAGTATTCATCCAAAATTTTATTTTTCAATGATCCCAGTTCTTTTTTTATTGTGCAGATAGCTGCTGTTTTTGACCTGTTTACATTCTCAAGCTATTCGGCCACGGCCCTTCTGTTTGCTATTGTAAGTTTTGCGGGCATGTGGCTTTTTTTTAAGGCATTTTATGAGATGGCTCCCCACATGCACAAGTGGATAGCACTGGCCGCTTTTTTTATCCCCTCGGTTTTTTTCTGGGGATCGGGGTTGCTCAAAGACACTATTACCCTGGCGGGTGTGGGGGCGCTCACTTTTGCCATGAAACGAATGCTGATAGATAAAGAATTTAGGATAGGCACCATGCTATTATTCCTTATCAGTGCTTACACCATTTTTTCTATAAAGAAATACATACTCATTTGCTTTTTGCCTGCTGGCATTTTGTGGGTTTACCTTAGCAACCTTAGCCAGATACGATCTTTGGCAATGCGGATATTATTAGTTCCATTTATTGTACTCATTACTATTGGGTCTGGCTATTGGGCCATTGTGAAAATTGGCGGAAACGATGAGCGGTACTCACTTGCAAAAATCCCGGAAACGGCCCGTATCACTGCGTATGATATTGGATTTTATACTGGGCGCGGGGCCGGTAGCACCTATAACCTGGGCGAGCTGGACGGCACCTTTGGAAACATGTTTAGCAAAGCCCCCGAGGCAATAAACGTAACTCTTTTCAGGCCCTATTTGTGGGAAGTAAGAAACCCGTTGATGGCCATATCGGCCCTTGAAAGTTTTTTATTTTTGATGTTCACTATTTATGTCTTGATTGCCCAACGCAATAGGATTACTAAGATGTTCACCAACCCAAATATTGTTTTTTGCTTAGTCTTTAGCATTACGTTTGCGTTTGCTGTTGGCATTTCCACGTACAATTTCGGAACGCTGGTACG
>JAYVAI010000252.1:0-4028 GCA_043751075.1 Cyclobacteriaceae bacterium
ACGTCTTCAATGGCTTCAATGAGAATATTCTCAATGTCTTCAATGCTTTGCAAGAGGCCTATGCCACGCACCACATAAGCCTGACCATTTTTCTCGATCACATCGCCACCTACATTGATATTGCTTTTAGAGATTGCCTCATACACTTCAAAGGGCGTGATATCATATTTGGAGAGCAACAGCGGATTCACGTTTACCTCAAACACTTTGCGGGCTCCACCGAAAGAAACGATATCGGCTACGCCTGGCACAGCACGAAGTTGACGATCTATTACCCAATCTTGCCAGGCGAGCAACTCACTGGTATTGCGATCGCTCTTTAATGTATATCTGAAAATTTCTCCTGTGGGTCCGTAGGGTGGTTGCACATCGGGCTCTACACCTTGAGGCAGGTTCACATTCCTTAATAGATTGTTGACTTGCTGCCGTGCAAAAAAATCTTCCACATCATCTTCGAAAATTATTTTCATCACCGAAAGCCCGAACATGGAAATAGAACGCACGCTTGTTTTGCGCTGCACACTGTTCATGGCCACTTCAATGGGGATACTTACAAAGCGCTCCACTTCTTCTGCACTGCGGCCATTCCATTGAGTAACCACAATGATCTGTGTGTTGGTCACATCCGGAAAAGCTTCCAAAGGGGTTTTTATGTAACTCCATATACCTGCTATAATAAGGATGGCGGTAGAGAAGAAAACTAGGAAGCGGTTCTTGAGTGAAAACGAAATTATATTTTTAACAAATTTGTCCATGGCAGCAGTCGTTCAGTAGTTTGCGTTAATCGTTCAGGGCATCGTACACCAATAATTGGAATTTGGTCATCACTTTGTCGCCTTCTTTCAAACCACTTTCTATGTAGGCAACCCGGCCGTTGTCTTTATACAAAGTCACCTCGCGTGTTTCAATGTTATCATCGGCCAGATACACCATCACGAAGTTGCGGCTCTTGTCAAAGATCAACGCGTTGGAAGGGATGGTAAGTTTTTTTACCGGTTCGGTGTAACTGACTTTTACATTGGCAAACATTTCGGGTTTCAGTTCAAAGTTTTGGTTCTTTAGCGTTACGCGTGCCTTCACCACCTTGCTCTCGGCATCCATCAGGCTGAATATTTTGTCAATCTTTCCTCTGAATACTTTGTCAGGATAGGGAATGGTTGTTATCTCGGCTTCATACCCTTCTTTTATTTTGGTGATATCCGATTCATAAATATTTGCCATCACCCACACATCATCTAAGTTGCCAACAATAAACACGGGGCTGATATCTTCCGTGCGCAGTTCCATATTGAGGGCAATGTTCTTTTGCACGATAACCCCCGACACAGGCGACTTGATGGGATAGATTTCGCCACTGCCTGCACCATACATATCCAACACGGCCTGAATGCGCTCCAGTTCACCCTTGGCATTGGCCAGGTCTTTCTGTGCGTTGATCAACTCCACTTCTGAAATGTTTCCACTTTTATAAAGCTCTTCCGCCACTTGCGCATTTTTCGTGGCTACGTGAACCTGCGATAGTGCGGCAGATCCTTCGCGGGCGAAGCCTGCTATTTCAGGGCTCCTGATAATGGCCATCACGTCACCCTTCTTCACATAATCTCCCAACTCAACATTAAGGTCTCGCACGAACCCTCCGGCAAGCGGAAACACCCTGGCCACTTTATCTTCGTTAAAACTGATTTTGCCAGTGAGCATCAACTCGGACTCCACGGTGTTAAGGGTGACTTCGGCCAACTCTTTTCCTTTTGAAAGTGTTTCGGTGAGTTTGAATTTTATTTCCTGGGTTTGCTCCTCTTTCTTACCACATGATTGTGATACAACTACAAGGGCGATGAATAATACTATTTTGAATTTCATAATGACTTGTATTAAAATTTACTTTCGTCTGATTTTACTTTCTTTAAAAGAGCCACGCTACACGCACACCGTACAATTCTGTTTGGCCATTGCCGGGGGCTGCTTTGTAAATGTTTTTTGTCCCTTTCGAATACAGGAAGTGAACTTGAAAAATGCAGGATTGGGCAGCATCGATATCGGCACCCAACGACATTTGGTAGGCAAAGTCGCTGGTGATGTAGCCATCGCTCACTTCGGTGACCGTATGAAAACCATCTTCGGGTTTATTAAAGAAAGTTCTCACGTAATCATTTTTTATAAACACCACGCCCAGGGCTGCGCTTAGCCTCACCCCTTTTACAACATCTTTTGGTGTGCGAACTAAAAGAGCAATAGGCACTTCGATGGTATTCATCCGTAATCGTTCGCGGTAGGTTGAGTCGGGGTCGTAGTTTGGCTCCCAGGGATGGGTAAAGGAACCTCCGTAATTATCCTGGTTGATAACCCCCGCGCCCCGTTGCTGAACTCCAACGCCTGCTCCGATGCCAACAAATGGCAGCAGATAATATTCTGCGCGGAGATTGAACCCCACACTGGGCTTGGCAAAATAGGTTTCCGGAAGGTTTGTGCCTTTGATGGTGCTCCAATATTGATTCCAGCTGATGCCCCACCTGAAATTTTTAGCGAATATATTTTTGGCATCACCTTCGGCCATTATTTTTTCCTTGTCTTGTGCCACTGCCGATGGTTGGAGTAGCGTGAGAAAAAGGAATGCGAGAACATAAAAAACTAGTTTCATAATGCTACCCTGGTTAGTTGTCTATCAATGTTGTGCCAATTGTAAAATTCAACTCATTCACGTTGTTGAGATATTGTTTTCTCAATTCAATCAGTTGAATGTTGGTAAGAATAAAAATGCGCTGTTGGTCGATGAACTGAAGCAAGCCAATATTGCGCTTTTGATAATTTTCATTGGTGCTTTTATTAAGATCATTCAGTTGGTTTAGAAATTCCGGTTTGTAATTGGCAAGACCGGAATTTGAACTTCTATAACGATTGTAGGCGGCCACCACTTCATTACGCACTTGGTTTTCAATCTGATCGAATTCCAATTGAGACTTCTTCACGTTAAATTCTGCCGCTTTGATGCCGCCCTGGTTGCGATCGAACAAGGGGAGGTTAAACTCGATGTTGAAGCCTTGATAAGGCCGCACATAATTGCTTCCCCTGTCGCGTGGCTGGTAGGCCAGCTTTAGGTCGGGCACACTGTTGGAGTGTTGGAGTTTTAAATTTCTTTCTGCGTATTTTTTGTCAATCTTCTTTGCCTGCACATCGGGGCGAATCGCTACGGCCTGTTCGGAAAGTGCCTGCACATCAAATTCCTGAGCGATGAGTGGTATTTTTTGCTCTACAAAAAACGTGGTGTCTGCCGGATAGCGAAGCAAAACCCGCAAGTCAGATAGCACCTTTTCTTTCTCATTGTAGTTCGCTACGGCATCCGTCTTTACCGTTACATATTCCGATTCTAATCGCAATGCTTCTGTCAATGAAATCGCCCCTACTTCCAATTGCTTTCGTGTGGCTGCCATCAACCTGTCGTAACTGAAAATAACTTGCTGATAAAGGATTTGTTTCGCCTGAAGAGCGGCCAACTCGCTATACGTATTTCCCATTTCAAAAAGTAAACTTCGCAACACGTCCTCCATTTGCTTCTCTGCCATCTCCACCCCAACACGGGCAAGCTTTACGGTGTTGGTGTGTTTTCCTGCATAGGAAAAAGTTTGTTCGATTTGCAGCAGGTGCTGGTTTCTAAAATTGAAATACTCATTTTCTTCATTCGAATATAGATCTCCATTAAAAACAAAATACGGGTTGGCCCAAACCCTGGCCTGTATTACCCCAGCCTTGGCTATGTTAATGTTATAATAGGTAGCCAGCAAACTAAGGTTGGCCCTCATCAACCTTGCCTTGGCCTCCTGAAAGCTGAGTGCATTTTTAGCCACCGAATCTTGTTGTGAAACCGATTGGGCCTTAGCTTGAAAAGCAAAGAGCGGCACTAACCAAAGGGCACAAATGCATGCCACAGAAATGATATGCGATGCTCTTCGCAATGAATTTTGTGCTACTGAATAAGCAACAGCACTAATGTCGGTTACCAACATAGTTTTCTGAATTGAAATTTTGGAAAT
>JAYVAI010000253.1:0-10903 GCA_043751075.1 Cyclobacteriaceae bacterium
CAATAAATGTCTCGGCCATTTTGCCCGAAGTATTTTTTACGGTGGCATTAAATTTCAAATCTTCAAGCGGCAACGGAAACTCCGATGACTTTACATATCCATTCGATAAAGACATGGACGCGTTTATGGCAGGGATTATTTTCTTCAAACTGTCATACACTCCGTTGGCACTTGCGTTCACCGAAAAGGCACCTTTCATCTGCAACCCTTCCATCGGGAACATGGAATTTAACTCAGCTAAGTTTAAGGTAGCCTTCACGTTTCCATCCATCTTATAATTTTTAAGATTCTCGATCAGCAAGCGAGCGTCAACCGGGTTGGAACCAAAGTCGAGGTGAAGTTTCTTCATGTCAACCATTGTATTTTCTATCACACCTGTTTTGTTGTCCACCAGCAAATCAAGATTTATGTTTGTGATGGCCGCAGGCAGATCAGGATATTTGAACATGGCATCTTTTACGTTGAGGGCCACATTGAAAGCCGGCATTTGCGTATCGCTGAAAGTACCTTTTACAAAACCAGCAAAAGCCAGATCGCCTTTGGTTTCTATCTTGCCAAAATCTTTGGTGTAAACACCGGGCACCAGCGACAATAAACTCTTGAAAGTATTTTCAGGGCTGGTGAATTTTATGTCCATGCCAAAATCGTTCGGGTTCATTTTAAACCAGCCATCGAAGCCCATCGCGAAATCATTGACCTTCGCACTATTTTCTTTGAAGGTATAAAGACTATAATCCTCACTGATGCCGATCACGGCATTGATCACAACATTCTTATTGGTCAGGTACTCAACGCCATCAAAATTTACGGTCAATGTATCGGCACTTGTTTTTGTGTTAAGGTCGAAAGCCGTTTCATTAAAGTTTCCGTTGCCGGAATGGTTCAACCCTTTTAGTGCCATGGAGAAAGGCATGGACTGATCATCATACACCAGTGTGCCATTCACAATCGCCCAATGATCAATGCCGAATGAAAACTTGGCTGGCTCTCCTGCTTCCACCACTACGGTATCGGTGGAGGGAAAGGTGATGTCATAGTTTGCCCTTCCGTCTTTCAATACAACAATGTTAATTTGAGGCTGATCTAAGGTGATGCCTTTTAGCTTGAGTTGATCGCCAAACAGCACATCTTTTAAATTGACTTCAATACCTATTTGATTTACGGCAAACAGAACAGTATTGGCAAAGGGTTCGCGATTGAACACGCCAAGCTCCTTTACCTCGATGGTGATGTTGGGGAAATTTCGAAATACCGTGAGGCTGAAATTTTCGACATTAAAAACAACATCGGCATTTATGCTTTTTGCTATTTCCTTGTCAATGGCGGCTTTGATGTCGTCTTTAAACACAATGGGTATAATAATGGCAGCAGCTACTATGATGATGATCAATGCACCAACGCCAATCAGGATTCTTTTCACGATTTTCATAATGATTCAAATTTTTTTTTGCAACAAAATTACTAAATCCATCGCAGTTTTAACGCAAAGGCGCAGAGGTACGCAGAGCGGTTAATGGTCGGGTGTGCCTCAAAAAAACTTTGCGCAACTCTGCGGTCTCCGCGTTAAAAAATAACTTGGCGCACAGCGTTAAATCAAAACCACTTTACCATCATATCAATCACGCGCTTAACGCGATTGGAATAAGGTGGGTGCAGAAAATAAAGCGATGAAAATCCAGTGCGTTGTTTTACCACTGGCTTTTCGTTTGAGAACGCGAGGAAGCCATACTTGCCGTGCGATTTTCCGATGCCGCTCGCATTGGCCCCGCCAAACGGAAGATTGGGGTGAGTGAATTGCAACACACAATCATTGATGCATGCCGTGCCAGCCGGAACTTCGCGTAGAATTTTATTCTGAAAAGATTTACGGGTGCTGAAAATGTATAAGGCCAATGGCTTCGGCTTTTTATTGACGAGTTGAATCATTTCCTCTTCGGAAGAATAAGAAAGGATGGGCAGCACCGGACCAAAAATTTCCTCCTCCATTATTTTTGAATCCATGGCAACGTGTGATAGAATGACCGGGTGCATAAAATTTTCATGCGCATTGGTCGGCCCACTCAGTTCTACCTTAGCGCCTTTTTGAACTGCCTCTTGCACCAATTGATCCAGTCTGTTAAAATTCCGTTGGTTGGCAATGCGCGAATACGATGGAGTTTGCTCATCAATTTTTCCGTCCTGTCCAAACAACTCTATGATCCTGGTTTTTAATGATGAGATAAATTTATCCTTTACGGATTCTTCTATGAGAATGTAATCGGGAGCGATGCAGGTTTGGCCGTTGTTCAAAAATTTTCCAAACGCAATGCGCCTGGCGGCATCAGAAATATTGGCGGAAGCATCGATGATGGTTGGCGACTTGCCGCCCAGTTCGAGCGTTACAGAACTCAGGTTTTCAGCTGCCGCCTTCATCACAATTTTGCCAACGTGCGTGCTGCCCGTGAAGAAGATGTGATCAAACGGAAGTTTTAATAATTGTGCAGAAACATCAGCCCCACCTTCAACCACAGCCACTAAATCCTCTTCAAAAAATTCGTGTACCAATTCTTTGATTAGCTTGGCGGTATGCGGAGTGATTTCCGATGGCTTCAGTATGGCAGTGTTGCCGGCCGCGAGGCACGACACGAGCGGGCCAAAACATAAATTGAGAGGGAAGTTCCACGGGGCAATGATCAAACAAACGCCTTTTGGTTCGTAAATAATTTTAGCGCGTGTGCCCAAGTAGGTAAGGGGGGTGTCAATCAATTCGGGTTGGGTCCAATCGTATAAGTTTGCAACCGCTTTTCGCACCTCTTGCATCACCGGGTAAACTTCTGAAAGGTCAACCTCCACTAAAGGTTTTTTGAAATCTTTGTGTATCTCGCGCCCAATCCTTTCGCGGTTGGCCAACAGAAATTCCCCAAAGGCTTTGATCCTTTTCTTCCGATCCTTTACGGATTCCTGGCGCAGCAGAACGCTTCGCTTCTTTTGCTTTTCAAAAAGTGTTGTTAGTTCGATGTCTGTTTGGGAAGGTGTCATGGTATCAAACACATTAGAAAGCGGAAAAATTTTCACCTGCCTACCGGCAAGACAGGGGCGCAAACACAGCAAAGAAAACGCAGAACAAATATTCGACTTCCAATTTAAAGTGAGACTACGCCACACACCGAACCAGCGAAATGAAATATGCACATTGTTGTGGTTCGTGGTCTATCCTAATCTTAATAGTTTGATTAAATGTTTATTAACCGTGACTATCTCCTGGTCAGTCAATCGTCCCAATCTGCCAATAATTAAATCCTTGTCGATTGTTGATAATTTACCTAACCTTATCAACGAAGTCTTTTTGAGTCCGTTTTCTTTCGTGGGTTCTATTCTAAGGTCAAACTCGTCTTCCCACTTTACTTGTGTGGTGATGAATGAAACTGTGATGTCGGAAACAGTCTCAACTAATATTAAGGCTTGTCTATTTTTTACTCCTGTCAGGTCAGTGAATGGAAAAAGGTATTAAAACAATGTCACCTTTAATCACTTATATACTTCTTTTAGGTCGGCCTTTGAATACAAATCCTCTTCTGTCTCCAAAAACTTGAATGATCTGGAGTCCGAAGTTAATTTCTGAATCCCCTCGGTCATCAGTCTGTCCTCAATTTTATTGATAAGGAATTCAGCAAAGTCCGAAACCTCTTTTAATTTTTGGTCGGGCAATTTTGTCAGATTGTCCAGAGTCTTTTTAATTAAAACATCCCTCGTCATAATATTCGAATTTGGTCTCCAAATTTAAAGAATTTTCTTTTCTCCGTCCCAAAAACCTTGAGCCATCAGAACAAAATAGTCAGCCGCTAATTTTCAAGCACTCGAAGCTCAACCCTTCTGTTCATCTTGCGGGCATCTTCTGTGTTTTCGCGGCTCAGTGGATTGGTTCCGCCAAAGGCTTTGGTTTTGATCTTAGATTTGTTTGCACCCTTGCTCACCACGTAATTCTTCACGGCATCAACACGCTCTTGCGAAAGCTTTAAATTAGACTTGGCATTTCCGATGAAATCAGTATGGCCTTCCAACTGTATAACCATGCGCGGATTGTTCTTTAACATCGTCACCACTTCGTTCAACTCCTCAAAAGAAGAGGATGCTATTTTTGAACTTCCTGCTTGAAAGATAAGGTCATCCAAGCGCATCACTTTGCCCACGGTGTGAGTTGTTTCAGCATTGTGCGCTGCGCTGCCTGGCAGGTGCAGTTCAATATCGCGAACCACTTTGCGTTCCTGGTTTGCCTCGGCCGGGTCCAGCAAATATTTGGATGGCGCGAAACCTTCGGCCTCTATCGTGATAGAATATTTCTCGTTGTCGAACATGGGAAACGAAAATGAACTTCCTTTTACAAATCCAATCTTGCTTCCATAGGGCAGGCTTTGATATGAAATCTTTGCCTCTACTGGTTCTTTGGTTACACCATTCACAATTTTTCCTTGCGCATAGATTAGCGTGTCGGCTGGTTGACCTATCGCAATTATGCTTACTATTGAAAAGACAAAAAATAGTATGACTTTCATAATGCTCATAGCTTAATGATTTTAAACTCCACTCTCCTGTTTTTTCGGTTGCCCTCTTTTGTGTTGCTTTTATCAATCAACTGCAACTCGCCAAAGAAGGTGGTTACAATGCGTTCTGCCAGTATGCCCTTTTGCTCAAGGTAGGCTGTCACTGCATGTGCCCTGCGCCTGGATAGGCCCTCATTATATTTTCCAGTTCCAATCGGATCTGTATGTCCAGTAATTTCTACGTGCATGGCAGGCCGCTCCTTCATTAACTTAACAATGCGGTCAAGCTCTGGGTATGATGCTGGTTTAAGAATAGCCTTATCAAAATCAAAGAAAATATTATTAAGTGTGATGGTTGCATTTTCTTCTACAAGCACAACTTCAATAGGGGCAAGCCGTATGTCTTTGTGGGTGACGGTGCCGTCTTTTAAGAAGTCGCGCAAGTCCAGTGTTTGGCTCTCGGAGATGTGGTCTTTTGACTCTGCCCTAAAACTATACAGATAACCTCCCGGCAAATGGATTTCATATTCACCAGTTTCGGGGTTGGAGTAGGTTATACCTGCCTGCTTGCCATCGGGCAGGCGTTCAAAAATTATTTTGGCCGCAATGGGCAAGCCCGTTTTTGCATCTATCAATTTCCCTTTTACAATCACGATGGGTTCGGGGCTTAGCAACACCGGCATTTTTACACGGAACACATCTTGGTTGTTTTGGGTGACCCCACGTGAGTAGTAGGCGTATTGACTGGTGGAGGGGATGTTGAAAAACAGGTCGTCCAATTTTGTGTTGATGTCGGGGCCAAGGTTTTCTGGAGATGACCAATTGGTCCAGGTGTCGTCCAGCCGTCTGGACATATACACATCGCGGCCACCATAGCCACTAAAGCCATTGGAAGAAAAATATAAGGTCTTGTCATCCGATGCTAAGAAAGGACCCGACTCTTCGCCCGCAGTGTTTATCACTCTTCCAAGGTTCATTGGTGCGGCCCATTTGCCACTATCCTTTTCAAAGCTCACATACAGGTCGCGGTCTCCACGCGAATCCTCTCGCTCCACAGACATTAAAAGAGCTTTGCGCGAATTGGCCATGAAGTAATTTGCCTTCTCGTTGTAATTATATTCGTTTTCTATTTCTAGTGGTTTTGGTGCGCTCCACGTGCCGCCCTCATTGGTGCTGATAGAAACCCCTGCTACCATTTTCCCTTTGTCGAGATATTTGTTTCCAAGCAGCAACACGGCCTGGCCATCGGGGGTCGAACTTATGGAGTTCACAAAGTTGGGATTGTCATTGTTAAGCTCGGGGCCGATGTTTTTGGCCAACGACCAATTTCCATCAGCACCCAACTGGGAGTACCAAATGTCTTCTTTGTCATTTACGCCACCATTATTTTCCGGATGGTTTTTTCTGCTGAAGTAAAGTGTTTTGCCATCGGGCGAAAGCAACGGGTTGAGTTCGCTGTGGTCGCTGTTCACATTTTTGTCGAGTTGCTCCACCACCAGCCCTTTGGCAAGCAACTGTGGGAGATCAATGTTGGCAATGATGGGATAGTGCGAATCCGAAATGGCCACCGCATCCAACGAAAAATAATCGGACATTACACTGCCGTCAAATTCAAGTTTCACGGCAGTTACTTTATACGATGTCTTTTCAACAAAAACGTTTAGCATGCGGCCTTGCAAGGGCACAACCATTGGGGTAAACGTGTGCACCAGATATTCCTTCCCCGATTGATCGTAGAGAAACACGCGGTAGAGCGCGCCCGGATTATGCGATTCGGCAACCGCGATTTGCTGAATCTGCATGGGGTTGGCATAACCGAGTTTAATAAATTCCGAACGCTTGGGCATGTCGGGTGTCCAGGCGTTTGGGTTTTGGCCTCCGGCAGGCAGCACATTGGGCTTGCCAAGGGCTTGCTCTGCAGAATATTGAAGGGGTGTGAGCTCGGACGATAACCCGATTACTTTGTCCGCCCACTGAACTGTTTGGGCGTAAGCAATTTTGGATGCCAACAGGGATGCAAGGAGTAAGAGAGGGAAAAACTTCTTCATTGTTTAAACCGGGGCAGACAATCTTGCATGCCATTAAGGGCTAAACATACCTAAAAATCGAAAAAGTATAAAATTAATACATGCCGAAAACGTAGATAAACAAAATCAATCATCGGTTTTTTTGATTACCTGTTGATATTACTCCATAGAATTCTTATTAAACAACAAAAACCCTACATGCAACAATACGCCCAATTGATTTTCTTTATCATCATAATAGTTAAGGCTCAGGCCAATAGGGCCCACCGAACTATGCAACACCAAACTGGCCGCCCCGGCAAAATATATGTCGGTAAGGTTTTGCTGTAGCTTTGTTTCTTGCGCAGTGCCCCTTGTCAAAGTTTCCAATGGTTTGAAAAGGTATCCTTCCAGCCGCAGGTCCAGGCTACGTTTTATTTTAAAAACATTCCGCACTCCACCCGCTACATAATTGAACGCCCTGAAATTTTCCAGTAGCAATGTGCGGCTGTCCTGAATAGGCATAAAGCCCGGTGCGTTGATCACCGAAGCCATGTAACTCGAAAACGGACTTTGATTGGAAAGCGACCCCTCAATAAAATAGCCGGTGCTGTAAACCCCTTTTAGAAAATATTGCTCCATCGAAACCCGGGCCCGAAAATAACTGTGGCCAACTTCTTCGGCCACGGGTTTCACCGAAGTGCTGCCAGGTTCAAGCTCCTCATTTAGACCAAACCAATCCAAGGAATAAACAAACCGTTTGCCGTGCGAGGCGTATTGTTTTCTGTTCAGCGTGTTTGATGACAAAGAGAGGCCCACCCTGTTTCCGCTTAGTTGCAGAACATCGAGCGTGTCAGTTGAAACCAACACGTTGCCATTGATGTATTGGTCACGGTTATTGATGTACGAGCTTTCCAATACCAATTTATATTGGTTGCCCACGGGTATGCCTACATTAACACCAACCTTCCTATCTATCCGGTTGAGTATGGTTGGCGAAAAATTTCTGACCACCAGATCTTCGCCTTGAAAAAAATCCCATTTGTTGAAAGTGGCAACTGGTTCTATGTAGAACTGGCCCCGGTTGGGCAAGTTGATGCGCGCTTTTAGCTGCGCAGATTTGTAAAAATCACCGGCATAAAAATTTACCGCGGCATGGGTAAGAGATCGGTTGAAGTAATAATAGTTTACGCCTAAAAAAATATTGCTGATGCTGCGGGTTGCTATCACCCCGCCCAGGTCCACCTGAAAGGTATTGCTGGGGCGCTTGGCCAACTTCATGTTGAAGGTTTTCTTTTCAATGTCGTAGCTAAAACTTGGATATAGGTTATTGAAATAATCCTCTGACACCAATCGGTAAAACCCATTTTTTACCTCGCTGAATGTAAGGGTCGGCTTGGTCTTGGTAAAAAACCGGCTGATGTATTTTCCCTGATTTCTATTGAACCCTACGGTTGAAATTTGCTCTACCAAAAAGGCGGGTGTTTTGTTGTTGAACTGGTTTCTTGCCTCCGTCACTTCTTCGCACGTTCTGCGCAAAGCGATTTTACTTTTTATCTCGGGCATCTGCCGCATGGTTTGCACATAGCCGCTGTCTATCAATGCTTTTGCTTTGGCAAAATCGAAGGCCGTGAAGCGCGAAAGGTTGGGTTGGATATAAATGCCTGATGGCGGCACCTTGGCGGGATCGGATTTGTCCAAGATCATATACAGCAAGGAGCGTGAGATGAGTTTTTCATCTTCCCCGAAAGGGTAATGATCATAAATTTTGGAAGACACATTGCACCCGATAATCACATCGGGCTTGAAAACCCTTTCGGCTACGTCCACCGGAAAATTATTGTAGATGCCCCCGTCAAAAAGATATTTGCCGTCAATGCGGATGGGGTTGTAAAAGAAAGGCACCGTTTGCGTGGCCCGCAGCGCATCGCTCAAAATACCTTTGTCCAATGCAATTTCTGTTTGCGTGAAAATGTCGGACACCATCACCCGAAAGGGAACAAACAAACTGTCGAAGTTATTGTTGGCGATGGCCGATGGCTGGGCCATTTTTTCTGCCAACGCAAAATTGAGCGCAAAGTCATTGGCAATAGTGGTGTTGAGCAGCACGCTTAAGGCGGAGTCCATCGAAAGGTTGAGCCGCACGAAAGAGGAGGTTTCATCGTTTTTGAAGTAGTAGTAGCTCTGCCCTTCTTCGGTGCGGCCATTGATCATGTTCAGAAAATTTCTGGACAGCACCATTTCCTCAATTTGATGGGGGCTAAAGCCTGCGGCATACAAGCCTCCGATGATGCCGCCCATCGATGTGCCGGCCATGTAGTGAATGGGGATTTCGTTTTCTTCCAATGCTTTTAATACGCCCACATGCGCAATGCCTTTGGCGGCACCACCGCTAAGCACCACGCCTACTTTTTGCGCGCTGGCAGCCAGGCTCAATAATAAAAATAAAAACGTTGGTATATGCCTTGACATTCTGTTGTATCCAGAAGGATTAATTCCCCAAGTTACTTTAAAACTAAAAAGCAGATGAAAAATTGTGGGATTAAATAAATCAACGCGCAGCAACTTCCACATTCGAGGTCGAGGAAGGAAAAGCAATCAATTGCAACCGTTTTATCAAAGCTCCTTTCACTGTTTGGAAGGATGAAAAGAACTCAGCCTTCACGGGTTGCGAGGGAGGGAGCTCCACCTTGAGGGCGTCCACTTGAACACCATTTTTCCAAAAGCGATAACAGAGGTGCGGGCCCGTGGCCAAGCCAGTGCTGCCCACATAGCCAATGGTTTCGCCCTGCTTCACGCGGATGCCAGGTTTTATGCCTGCCGCAATTTTTGACATGTGCAGGTAGCCAGTGGTATAAGTGCCGTTGTGGCGCACTTTCACATAGTTGCCATTGTTGGTTTTGTATTGTGCCTCCTCTACAATGCCATCGCCCACGCTGCGTATGGGTGTGCCCGTGGAGGCCGCGAAGTCGGTGCCCAGGTGTGGACGAAATACTTTTACTACCGGATGGAACCGGTTTTTGGAATAGCGCGAACTGATGCGCGTAAACTCGATCGGATATTTGAGCAAAGCCTTTCGTAAACTGTTTCCTTGTTCATCAAAGTAATCCATCCCTTCCCCCTGATCGAAAGGGAAAGCATAGTAACCGCTGCCGGAGTGTTCAAAATAAACGGCTAATATTTTTCCGATGCCGATGGTTTTTTCTTCCACAATATTTTCCTCGTAGATCATTTTGAACTGATCGCCTTTTTGCAAATGCTGAAAGTCAACCTGCCAGGCAAAAATATCCACGAACTTGTTGGTGAGTTCGTGGGAGATATTGAGGGCCTCGATGGTTTCCGATAGAGACGATTCAATTTTTCCGGAAAGGTTTCTTTGAAGCGTGTCCACGGTTCGCTGGCACACTTCTACCACCAATGAATCTTTCAAATGGAACACCACGTAGTCAACCGGGTTTGGTTCATACACCAATGCCTTAAGGGTTTGGAGCGAGTCGTGTTCAACAAAGAGCGTGTACTTTTTATGGGCCGCTATTTTACGGAAGTCAAATACATTTTTTGGAAGCAGCGTAAGTTGCTGCATCACGGGTTTTGAAACGAAATAGCCGTTGAGCAATTCTGAAAAGCGTTGGTTGCGTTTCACCTGGTCTTCTACTACGTGAAGGTTGTTCACCACCATGCCATGCAAAAATACGGGTTTGATTATTTCGTGCTCCACATGATGCACGGTATCAATTTCAACGGCATATTCGCCAGGCTGCGAGAACCAGGAGGTTTTAGAATCAATCCAAAAAAAAGACACAACAGCGGCAATCAATGCGCCTGCGCCTATCAATGTTTTTTTTAATGCCGATGAAGAAAATAATCCCATGTAAAAAAAAATAAAAGAGGGTATAACCCACCTGCTTTAGTTTAAAAAATCCGGTTATCGAAAACCAGTTGATTCAAAGATACCAAAAACATTTTTACGGATACAGTTCTTTGTACTTGGCTTTGCCTGCATCGAGGAAGCGCACAAATTTTTCGGCATCCAAATTATATCCATACGGTGAAACCAGCACGCGCTCATCTTTGCCAACCAATACGTAAAACGGTTGTGCGTTATTGTTCAGGTTGGTGATTTGGATATCTGCATTTTGTTTGCCAATGGTCTTCTTCACTTTTTTGTCGTACGTAGAAGTGCGCCACTCGCTTTCGGGCAATTCCGTTTTGTCATCCACATATAAAGCAACCACTACATAATTTTCGCGCAAGCGTTGCAACACGTGCGCATCGGCCCACACGTTGGCTTCCATCTCGCGGCAGTTGGTGCAGCCGTGGCCGGTGAAGTCAATGAAGAGCGGTTTGTTCTGCTGGCGTGCGCAGGCAATGGCCTGA
>JAYVAI010000254.1:0-1522 GCA_043751075.1 Cyclobacteriaceae bacterium
GCATTAAAAGCGGAAGCACAGCAATGCACAACACCACCGGAACAATGCCGGCAAGCAACGCAACCATGCCACCGGATATAGCTGCCTTCACATCTTGTATGGCCGACATGGCCACGATGACAGGAATGTACAAGTTGCTCCAAAACAAAATCCCGTTTTCCATTTCCGCAGTTAGCCATTTGCGTTCATGCATCCATTGGTTTGCAACAATGAGCAGCAACATGGCAAAGCCAACACCGCCCACATTGGAATTGATGTTGAGCCAGTGACCCATCAATTCACCGATGGTCTGACCGAGCAAATAGCACGCTGCGAGCAAGGCTACACCATAGATCATATCAAAACCATTTTTTTATTTCGTTCTTGGTCACTTTGCCCATGGCGTTGCGGGGAAGTTCTTTCACCACACGGAATTTTCGGGGCACGCGATACGGTGGCATTTGTTGTTTCAGCCAGGCGCTCAACAGATCAACGTCATATCTATCATCCGTAGGCACAATGGCCGCAGCCACTATTTCGCCCCACTCTTCATCGGCCACGCCTACTACGGCACAATCTTTTATGGAAGGATGGGTGCGCAGCGTTTCTTCAATTTCCAAGGCCGAAATTTTATAACCACCGGATTTGATGATATCCACTGAGTTGCGCCCCAGGATGCGATAGTATCCATTTTCCCTAGTTGCAATATCACCGGTTTTAAACCAACCATCGTGTGTGAATGAACTTTCGGTTGCTTCCGGCTTGTTCCAATATTCAAGAAAAACATTTTCGCCTTTCACCTGGATTTCTCCGGGCTCACCATGAACTTCTTCATCCGCCTCGTTGACCAATCGTATGGAAACTCCCGGCAAGGGCAAGCCCACAAAACCGGTTCTGCGCTCACCTTCATAGGGATTGCCAATGGCCATTCCCAACTCCGTCATGCCGTAGCGCTCCAGCAACGTATGATTGCTCAGGTCTTTCCATTTTTCCATCACGGTGGCTGGCAATGCTGCCGACCCACTCACCATCAACCGGAACGAGGCCAGTGTGCGCGATATTTTTTCTTGTTCCGGGGCAGAAAGATTTTCCCAATGCGCGATCAATTTATAGTAGCCTGTTGGCACGGCCATAAAAACATTGACACGCTGCTGCAGAAAAATCTTAAAAACATTTTCAGGATCAAATCCGGGAAGGAACTCGCAGGTGGCTCCGGCCCATAACGAACAACTGACTACATTGATAAGCCCATGAACGTGATGGAGCGGCAATATGCACAAGGTGTGATCAAGGCTGCTCCACTTCCATGCGTTGATGAGCATTACGATTTGAGATTGTATGTTCCGGTGGGTGGTCACCACTCCTTTTGGCAAATTGGTAGTGCCGCTGGTGTAGAGTATTAGGGCCCGCCTCTCCTGTGAAATTTCGGGCAGGTTGATCTGTGAAGATTTTCTGGCTTCAGGATTTAACTTCAACACGCGCAACGATTTTTCCGCCACTATGGGCGCGAGCAAATTTTCAAATTCTGGTGAGAAGATCAGCA
>JAYVAI010000255.1:0-1520 GCA_043751075.1 Cyclobacteriaceae bacterium
GGTCGTTCAACTCGGTGAAGGCATTGCAAATTTCTTTCCGGTTGCATATCGCCTCAAATCGTTCTACAAGCCCTGGCTGGGTGCGGTGCTTCTTTGCCAAGGGCGACATTTCAAGTGGATAGTCGGTGATGAAGGTGGGCTGGATCAAATTCGGTTCGCACTTCTCACCAAAAATCTGGTCTATCAATTTTCCTTTGCCCATCGTATTGTCCATGGGCACATGCAGTTGCTTGCACGTATCGCGCAAAGCTGTTTCATCCATTTCAGAAATATCAATGCCCGTAAAATGCTGTATGGCACCATACATGGTGAACCGTTTCCAGGGCCGCTGAAAGTTGATCAGGTTGTCGCCAACCTTCACTTCCGTTTTTCCGTGCAAGTCAATGGCTGCTTTCTCGATCATCTCCTCTACTAAGTTCATCATCCAGATATAATCTTTGTAGGCCACATACAATTCCACTTGTGTGAATTCCGGATTGTGATAGCGCGACATGCCCTCGTTGCGAAAGTCTTTGGAGAATTCATATACGCCCCCGAAGCCACCCACGATCAGCCGCTTTAAATACAGTTCGTTGGCGATGCGCAAGTAGAGCGTCATGTCCAAGGTGTTGTGATGTGTTTTGAAAGGCTTTGCCGCTGCGCCTCCATACAACGGTTGCAAAATGGGAGTCTCCACTTCAAGGTAGCCTTTGTTGTTCAGGTACTCGCGCATGGAGTTTACCAATCTGGTGCGCTTTACAAATGCCTCGCGCACGTGCGGGTTCACCACCAGGTCCACATAGCGCATGCGGTAGCGTTGCTCAGGATCGGTAAAGGCATCGTGCAGCGTTATGTTGCCTTGCTCGTCTGTTGTTTCTTTTACAATGGGCAACGGCCTGAGCGCTTTCGACAGGATTTTAAAATTGGTTACATGTATGGATATTTCACCGGTTTGGGTGGTAAACACAAATCCCTTCACGCCAATGATGTCACCAATGTCCAATAGTTTTTTGAATACGATATTGTAAAAGGTTTTATCCTCGCCCGGGCAGATGTCATCTCTGCGTAAGTAAACCTGAATGCGGCCCGTTTCATCTTGCAGTTCGGCAAAGGAAGCGTTGCCCATGATCCTGCGCGTCATGATGCGGCCCGCCAAAGAAATATCTTTGTATTCAATCTTCTGGTTGGGATAATTCTTGAGTATGTCTTCGGCAGTGACATTGATTTCAAACAACTCGGCCGGATATGGGTTGATGCCCAAGTTTAAAAGCTCTTGTAAACTTTGTCTGCGTATGGTTTCCTGTTCGCTTAATTGCATGAGGCAGTGATTTATTTTATAATGGAGGTCAAAAATAGTGAATAATGGAGAATCAATGTCGTTAGTTAAATCCCAGGTGTACGACAGCTTTGTGCTTGGGACTAAAGTCCCTTAAAATTTTATCATCAATTGCCACGGGCCTGCCTACCGGACAGGCAGGCTTAAGCCCCTTGTCTATGCACACATCTTTCAAATTATTTTTTATCGAATTTGGAATCAATAC
>JAYVAI010000256.1:0-4011 GCA_043751075.1 Cyclobacteriaceae bacterium
CTTTTTTTATGTCGAGGTATCTACTCAGATAAAATCCGGTACTATTCAATATTCAAATAGTAATGATGGCCTTCCATCGTCCGCTTTTCCAGCACACAAAACAATTACAAACATCATTTTTTTTATTTTAGTGTTTACTCAGATTTTGACACTAAAAGACAAAGTTCACTCGAGCCTGCCCGGTTTGCGAAAGGTTTGCACAGGGCATCTTGTTGTAAACTGAAATGAATTTGATACCTTGCAGGCAATTATAAAATTTTCGGGGATCTACAATCAACTATGGCCAAATCACAAGAAACATTCAACAAAAAGGAGCTTGAAAAAAAGCGGATTCAAAAGCGCAAGGAAAAAGAACAACGCAAGGAAGAGCGAAAGGCCAATGCAAAAGAAGGTGGCTCCTGGGAAGATATGATGGCTTATGTAGATGAAAACGGAAATATTTCCTCGGCCCCGCCCGATCCCCTCAAGAAAAGGAACGTGCGAAAGGAAGATATAGTAATAGGGACACAAAGGCAGGATCCCAGCCTGCAAGTGAGTTCTGTGCGCACCGGAAAAGTTACGTTCTTCAATACCTCAAAAGGTTTTGGCTTTATCAAAGATTCAGAAAATGGTGAAAGCATTTTTGTTCACAGCAACGGCCTGCTGAACCCCATCAAGGAAAATGACAAGGTAACATTCGAAACCGAAAGAGGATTTAAAGGACTCAACGCGGTGAAAGTGAAACTGGCATAACAGCACTTAAAAAAAACGATAACAAAAAAAACCACCCTGAAGGTGGTTTTTTTTTTGAGCTTGAAGTAGTCAAGACCTCTGCAAGCAGTGAGACGCCTGACTAAACCGCAGCAACTTTAGAGATGCGAAGCATAAAATGTTTATCCATGTGGAACTCATACGTGTTTAAGCTCATCAGCTCCGATGCCTTCTTTGATGTTGCCAACACATACAATAAATCCTGGGCCACAATGGAACTCTTGATGTTGTTTTTTGCCTTTCCCAAATAGGCCTGCAAGGTAAAAGCATATCCCTTTTCCTTTGGGTTCAGTGCCTTAAATTCATGTCCATAGAGTTTATACTCCTGTGGGGCTTCGGCAGATGCTACCATTAGTTGCAGGATGGCCGGGCGGTACTTATTCCAAACGTGGATGTAAATATTGTTCATAATCAAATCAAAAATAGGGAATTGGTTTTAATGCGTTGAGTGCTTGCGAAAAATTTTGTCGAGATAAGTCTCACTAAGTTGGCCGAACTCCTAATTTCTTCAAATGCCTGGCGTGCATGATCAAAGCCTCCAAGAATGAACCGGCACTTTTATAAGGCAATCCATACTCGGTGACGGTGGCCCTCACGATGCCGGAAATTTTGCGGTAATGGACGTGGCATATGTTTGGAAATAAATGATGTTCGATTTGAAAATTGAGGCCGCCCACATACCAGGAGAACCAGCGGCTTTTGTTGCCAAAGTTGGTGGTGGTGTGCAGTTGGTGCACGGCCCAGCTTTCCTGCAATGCATTTTGATCATCTGGCAACGGAAACTCAGTGCCCTCGATCACGTGTGCCGGTTGAAAAATGATTGCCAAGATGAAACCGGCAATATAATGCATGATCAAAATGCCAATTAAAATTTGCCATCCCGATAAGGCTGTGAAGAAAAACGGCACCAGAAAAATATAACTTACATATACGATTTTAGTCGCTATCAGTATCATCCACTCCTTTGCCATTTGGCCATTGCTCTTTTTGGTCAGGCCCACTTTTTGATATCGGTACAGGCGGTCGAAATCTTTGAACGCCATCCACACAATGGTCATCAGTCCATACAAGAACCAAGCGTATATAAATTGATATTTGTGTATCCATTTCCAATCTGAGTGAGGCGTGAAGCGCAGCGCACCACGGGGACTGATGTCCTCGTCTTCTTCAATTACATTGGTGTATGAATGATGGAGCACGTTGTGCTGTATCTTCCAATTGAATGCATTGGCCCCCACTAAATTCAGCGAGTAACCGATCAGTGTATTTAACCACTTCTTGTTTGAATAAGCTCCATGATTGGCATCGTGCATCACCGACATGCCTATGCCTGCCAGGCCAATGCTCATGATCACCGGAACAAGGAGCAACCATGCACCCGACACAACTCCACTGACAAGAAGTGCGTAGGGCCCAAAATAAAGCGCAAACATCACCACGGTTTTCACGATCATCTCCCGGTTGGCATGCCGGGTCACTTCGTGTGCCTTGAAATAATCGTTTACCCTTTTGTTCAGGATGGTGGCAAAATCAAGACGCGTTTTTGCAAATGTTACTGTTTTGAGATTTGTCATTATCGATGTTTGATTAATGGAAACAGATCAGAAAAGTTGGATAATAATACCTTTCAATTGAAAAAATCGATTTGAAGGTAGCGGTTTATGAAAGGTGCCTTCAGCCGGATTCAAAAAATTGATTTGCAAAGATAGACAATTTTAGTGAAAGGGTTTGGGGAATTTGAAGCGAGATGATAAGCACATCACTGAAATGTTACAGTCTAAAACAACTGTCAGCTACTGAGCTTTTTTTCGGAAATGATCTTGCTTCCATTTTTCAAAGATACCTAGCTCGTATCCTTTGTGAAAAAAAGACATATTCGCTTCTCTGGTAACTTTATCTGCCAGGTAAGCGATGAGCAAAGATTTAATCTCCTGAAGTTCCTCTTCCGACTGATTGCCTTTAAATAATTTCAGTATTTCTAACTGTGTATCGTTTAAGTGCCATGCCATAAAATTAGGGCGATTTTCATTTTTTCAAAAGCGCGTTGGTCATCGCACTCCATTTCCCATTCTAAACCCTTTCCAACTTTACCGGATAAGTTTTGCTTGCGTTCCATTGGCACACATACAAATTCTTGTCGTTGTCAACACACACATCGTGGCAATGCTTGAAGATTGGTTTTTCCTGAACGATGAGCTGAAGTGTGTCATTTTTATAAATCGGTTTGGTTCCACCCGGATTTGAAACCACTTTGTTTTTTCCGTTGAGGATAGTAACGAAACCAGAGTTGTCGGTTTGGTTCAAATATCGCAACCGCGACCAGCACACACCAGAATAAATATTTTCCCCGTCAATCACAGCCCGGCAAACAAAAGCGCCCGGAATAAAAATGGTGGACAAATATTTTCCGTCCAAGGTAAACCGCTTGAAAGAATTGTGACCTCTTGATGTGCAGAGGAGTGTGATGTTTTGCTTGTCGCGATGATCCACGCAAACACCGTGGGCTGTGCTAAAATTGGAATCGCCATTGCCAGGGCCACCAAACTTGCGCACGAACTCGCCCGTGGCGGTGAACTGCAATATATACTGAGAGCCATATCCATCGGCCACATAAATATCTCCATTGGGCGCTATGGCCGTTTCGGTGGGCAAGTAAGCCTGCGTACTTTCATACACGCCAATATTTTTTGGGTTGGGCAATTCCATCAAAATTTTTCCATCGGTGGTTGCCTTTATCACACGGCCTGGGTCTGGGTTGCAGATGAACAGTACATCTTCACCGCCCTCATCAAATAAGGTAAGGCCATGCCCGCTCGGAAATTCGTTTCCCCACGTGGTGATCAGTTTGCCCGACTTGTCGTAGATGATGATATTGTTTTTGGTTTCATCCGTCACCATGATCAATCTTCCCTTCTTGTCCATCACCATCTCGTGGCAATTTTTTACGGGTGTTTGTTCAGCATTCAGGTTGCCCCACGATTGGTTTACCCGATACCGGAAATCACCGTGCCCGATTATTTCTTCATCCACCACATCTTTACCAATAATATTAAACAAAGGCAGTGAGAAGGCTGCACCCGTTAGCATGGAAGTTTTTAAAAATTTGCGCCTGGATGCTGAGGTCGATTTTTTCATGACGGTTCGGTTTTTTCACGCTCAAGCTAAGAAACTTTGGTGGGAGAAAGTCAGGCGCGCTACAAAAAATATTTCAATGTTTCTATCGTTTCTAAATAATTAGTTTGCCAATCAACTTCACCGTCA
>JAYVAI010000257.1:0-1517 GCA_043751075.1 Cyclobacteriaceae bacterium
TCGCTGGCATTTTTCATGGTGCGATAGATGTAGAGCATAAAGGCGATAAAAAACAGCATGAACACAACGGCATCAAACCTCGACATGGAGTTTTCCGTGCCGCCCCACAGCAGCACATCATTCACTAACAGGTAAAGGACAACCGCAGCCAATAGCGACAAAGGCACTTCATATTTTACCGTGTTGCGTTGCACAGCAAGCGGATAGATAAGCCCGGATATGCCCAGTATAAAAAGCAAATTAAAATTGTTGCTGCCTATGATGTTTCCAAAAGCTGCATCATTCTGGCCATTTAAGGAAGCCATTACACTCACAATAAATTCAGGAGTGGATGTGCCGAATGCAACCACGGTGAGGCCAATGGCCAAATTGGAGATGTTATATCGCTTGGCTGCCGATGAGGCTCCATTCACTAAAAAATCAGCGCCTTTTATTAAGATGGCGAAACCTGCCAATAACAAGGTGATGGTTAGGAACATAGGTATTTTGGTTTTAGGGTAGCGGAAAGATAGAATCTTTCTTTATCGGCACAAAAGGTACTTGAAAAAAAATAAGGCGGGTTATCCCTTCAAATATTTTTAAATTTGCCGTTTGCCAAGTCATGACAGTTGATTTATTCATTACCTTTTTTCTCGTCTTTTTAAACGGATTCTTTGTAGCGGCCGAGTTTGCCATTGTAAAGGTCAGGGCTTCACAAATTGCTCTTGAGAAAGGCAATCTTTCCAAGGAAGCCGCAAAAATTATCATCAATAACTTAGATGGCTTTCTGGCGGCCACGCAACTTGGCATTACGCTGGCCAGCCTGGGTTTAGGCTGGATAGGGGAAGATGTAATGTCGCAGATCATCCTCAATTCCATACATGGTTTAGGGCTGCAAATGAGTGAAACCACAGCCCATAGTATTTCGTTGCCCCTTGCCTTTGCCATGCTCACGGTACTTCACATTGTGTTTGGCGAGCTGGCACCCAAGTCTATCGCCATCCGTTACCCTGCCTCTATCACCTTGCGGGTGTCCATACCCTTGCGCATATTTTACTTTGTTTTCAGGCCCTTTATCTGGTTGCTCAATGGGCTTGCCAATCTTATCCTTAAAATATTTGGCATCAAACCATTGAATGAAACAGAAATCCATTCCGAAGAAGAACTTAAATTGATTATTGCCGAAAGTGAAGAAGGTGGTGCCATTGAAACCTCGGAGCGGGAGTTGATACAAAACGTATTTGACTTTGACAACCGGGTGGCAAGGCAGGTGATGATACCACGCATGAAGATGAGCATGATCAAAGCCGAAACCTCCATTGCCGATGCCATGAACATTGTGCTGCGCGAAGGGTACTCGCGCTATCCCATCTACGAAAATTCAAAAGACGAAATCATTGGGGTAGTTCACGGCAAAGACATAGTGACATCCCATATTTCCAATTCCGGAAAATCGCTGCGCGATATTATGCGGCTTGCCCATTTTATTCCGGAAACCAAACCCATTGATTTGCTGCTGCGTGAGTTTCAGCGCAGAA
>JAYVAI010000258.1:0-4003 GCA_043751075.1 Cyclobacteriaceae bacterium
TTCGGAAAATTCTTTATGGAGTCCACCGCTTGCCGGTCGTCCACATCGCATAGGAAAGAAATTTTCGCTTTGGCGTTTCCTTTTGTTTTTCCATCGGGGCTTCCGGCAAATCCCGTAAGGTCGCTCTTGCCTTTGCCGCCCACGCCAATGCCAGCAATGTAAAGCGTGTCGCTTGGCGCGATGAATCCTTTGCCGAGGGTGAAGCGCGGTATGATGCTAAAAGCGGCAACACCTAAGGCAGCTTGCTTTATAAATTTTCTTCTGGAAAGATCGGTTGCTTTAACGATGGGAAGTTTTTGTGCTGGCATAATGTATTTCTGTTTATATGATTTGAAATCCTAAATTAGAAACATTTATGGATAATTTTCATCTCAATTTTATGGGTCGGACTTTGGCATTTCGGGATTCCGGCCTGCCTGACCGGTAGGCAGGGTCTCGTTTAGTTACAGAGTAAATTGAAAAACTCCTCCCTCGCCCGGAATGACAGCCACTGAGAACGAACGCTCTCGCACATGTCATCGCGGTCACAGATGAAGACCCACAAAGTTTTTCATTTAAAAAAAATAGTTGGCCTTGCGGCCAACTATACAATAATAAGGTTGATTATTTAAGTGCGGCCAACGCACGGCTTATTACCACCCCGTTCTATATTCTCGTTTCACAAATTGGTTGGCATCGTCAAAGTTGGTGATCTTCATGTTGGGGCCATCCCACAATAATTTTATAAAGCGGCCCGGGTAATCAAACTGGTCGGGTCTTCCACCTGCACGTTGTTTGCGTATGTCGTAGCTGCGAATGGCCAAGTTGCCCATCAGCAAACCTTCGGTGAGCGGGCCGGCCAAATCAAAGGGCGATGACAATTCTGATTTTCCATAACCCGCAATGCAGCCTTCCACCCATTGCGCATAGTGTCCTTCGGCCCCGCCTGTCACGCGTTTGTATGTTTGTGGCAGCGCAACTTCTTTGGTGCGCGAGGTGGGCAGCAATTGTGGGTTGATGCCATAGGTGCCGCACATCATTTTGCCTTTGGTGCCCACCATGATCACACCATTTCCTCCATCGCCCATCATTTCGTTGGGGCCCAGTTCTTCGGGGCGCTCGGGTTGAATGCCGCCATCCATCCAATGAAATTTTACATTTGGCTTTCCTGCTTTTCCCGGAAAGGTCATGATCACATTTGAAGAGGGTGGGCAACTATCGGGAAAATATCCGCGCTTGAATTCATCCACATACACACTGCCCACGCTGCATTCCACTTCGCTGGGATAGCCAAGGCCAAGCACACGGAACGGTGGCTCGATAATGTGACAGGCCATATCGCCCAGCGCACCTGTGCCATAGTCCCACCAGCCGCGCCAGTTGAACGGCACAATTTTTTCTACATAATCTTTTTGTGGAGCTGTGCCGAGCCACAAGTTCCAATCAAGTTCTTTGGGCGTCTCTGTTTTTTTGTCCGACCACGGAATGCCTTGTGGCCACACGGGCCGGTTGGTCCAGCAATACACCGTGTGCACATCGCCAATCGTGCCGGCATCGTACCATTCGCGCATTTGCCGAACGCCATCACCCGATGCGCCTTGGTTTCCCATCTGGGTAACTACTTTATATTTTTTGGCTGCTTCGGTGAGCATACGCGCTTCGTGTATGTCGTGCGTTAAAGGTTTCTGTACATATACGTGCTTGCCCAATTGCATGGCGGCCATGGCTTGTATGGCGTGCATGTGGTCGGGTGTGGAAACAGAAACCGCATCAATGCTCTTGTGGTTTTCGTCCAGCATCTTGCGGTAGTCTTTGTAATATTTTGCTTTCGGAAAGTTGGTAACAGTTTTGGCTGCCCTGCGGTCGTCCACATCGCAGAGGAAAGATATTTCTGCTTTGCCGCTTTTGGCGAAGTTGGCGATGTCGCTTTCACCTTTTCCACCGGCACCAATGCCGGCCACATATATTTTGTCGCTTGGCGCGATGTATCCTTTACCTCCCAGCACATAGCGCGGAACAATGGTAACAGCAGCAGCGGCAAGCCCCGCAGTTTTGATGAAATTTCTTCTGCCAATTTTTTCAGAAGTAGGCGGAGTTGTTTTTTTTAGTGGCATGGTTTAATCTATTTATGGTTAAGAAAATACTGGATACTGGATACTGGATGCTGGATACTGGATGCTGGATTCTTGATACTGGGTTCTTGATACTGGATGCTGGGTTCTGACTTCTAAATTCAAAAACAAAACTCAATTTCAAACTCAAGCCCCTCCTAACTACTAACTACTATCTCCTATATTCTGACTTCTGACTTCTATCTCCTGACTTCTTTCCTTCAACTATCAAACTTCACGCTCTCTGCCAGTGTTCTTTCATCGTACTTCATTCCATATTGGTCAAGCACATCTTGTGGCACTCCATCCCACTGGTTGGGTTTGTTGCCTGCGTAGCCTAAATCTTTCACACCAATTTCGCTGGTAAAAAATCCACACGCGGTAAGGTCGCGCATCTTGTTGAAGAAAGCCACGCCCTGTTTCATTTCAGGTTTTGCCTTGTCGGGATACGCAATTTCATCCACCATTTCAATCTGCTGCTGTGCACTGCACGAGGCAAAATCGGCATTGAACCTCTTCATGCATTGCACGTCCAGCCACTTCAAGCCACCGCGCATTGGTATTTGATGTTGGGGCATATCTTTTACAATAAACTCAATGAAAGCAGGAACCCCTGCATCGGTGGCCGAACCGGATGTGCCATCTTTGGGTATGATGATGTCGGCCAGGATGCCAATGGTTTTCATTTCATGTGGGTCAAAGAATGTTTCGCTCAGCAACTTTTGCTCGCGCACCAATTCTTCTTTGGTGCGGTCAATGGTAAATGTTTTGGCAGGTGCTGCACCAACTTCTTTGGTTCCTGGTTCGCAGGAGACTAACACACCGGCACCGAGTGATCCTACGGCTAAGGTTTTTAAGTATTTTCTTCTGTCCATACGTTTTACCTCACCCCCGGCCCCTCTCCAGAGGAGAGGGGAGGGACTACGGTTTTAGATATTTTGTTTTTTTCAATTCTTCAATAATCTATTCGCACATCTTGACCTCACCCCTGCCTGTCCGGCAGGCAGGCCCGGCCCCTCTCCAAGGGAGAGGGGAGGGACTACGGTTTTAGATGTTTTGTTTCTTCAATTCTTCAATAATGTATTCACTCGCCCGCATCGAAAGTGCAAGTATCGTCCATGTTGGGTTTTTGTCGGCTTGCGAAACAAATGGTCCTCCGTCCACCACAAAAAGATTTTTAACATCGTGGGTCTGATTGAATTTGTTCACCACCGATTTTTTTGGATCGTTGCCCATGCGTGTAGTGCCCACTTCGTGAATGATGCGACCGGGAGCTAACAGGCCATAATCATTTTCGGGGCCATCGGAATTTCCATAGGTAACAACTCCTCCCATTTTGTCAATGATTTCTGCAAAGGTTTCCTTCATGTGCTTGGCTTGCTTCACTTCATAGTCGCTCCACTTATAATGGAAGCGCAACACGGGGATACCGAATTTATCCACTGTGGTGGGGTCAATCTCACAAAAATTGTCTTCGCGCGCTATGGCTTCACCCCGCCCCGACATTCCAAACGAAGCGCCATAAAAGTAACGGTAATCATCTTTCAAGGAAGCACCGTAGCCGCCAGCATCTTTTTGTTTTCCATCGCGGTCCGGATATTTTCCGTTGGTGCCCTGCATTCCAAAACCAAAACCATAGCCGGGCATTCCCATGCCTCCACCATATTCAATGTGGTAGCCACGTGGAAAGTCTAATTTTTTATTGTCGAGCCACCACGGTGAATACACGTGCATGCCGCCCACACCGTCTTCGTTATATCTTTTTCTTCCAACCAATTTTGGCAGTATGCCTCCCATGGAAGCGCCCGTTGAATCATGCAAATATTTTCCGACCACGCCACTTGAGTTGGCAAGGCCGTTGGAGTTCAACGAAGATTTGGAATTGAGCAGCAAGCGTGCCGACTCGCAAGCAC
>JAYVAI010000259.1:0-3999 GCA_043751075.1 Cyclobacteriaceae bacterium
GCGTCACCGTGTGTGAATGAATCCCAAAATATATGAGTGGCCGAGCCGATGCCCGCAGAAATGATCACCACCCACACGTGCGACATGAAATATTTTTTAAAATCGAATTCCTTCATGCTTTGAAGGCGGCATTGAAAATATGCAGGGAGATTGGCGATCAGATTTTTTTTTATTACCTCATGAAAGAGGAACGCCAAAAAAATAGTTACCGGAATATCAAAATATAAAATACCGCCCAGCGTGTGGCTGTGCTGATTAGATACCGACATTTTAAAAAAATATTCAAAGTCGGGGGCCATGCTGCCAATGATCAATGCCGTGGCGGAAACAAGTTCGGGCCTTGCCCGCAGCAACGGTAAAATAATAGCAGGATGGGCAGGGGTAAATGGCATACATCTAATCCAGCACTTCGGCTTTTCTCTTATTGCTCAAAAGTGCCATGCCCAAAACAAAACAGATTGCGGCAACTCCGATAGGATACCAAAGGCCTGCGAGCGGATCGTTGAACGCGCCCGACAAATAGGTTGCAATAAAGGGTGTGAGCCCGCCAAAAATTCCGTTGCCAATATGATACGGCAGCGACATGGATGTGTAGCGGATGCGCGTAGGGAACAGCTCAACCAGAAATGCTGCAATAGGTCCATACACCATGGTAACCAAAAATACTTGCACGGATATCAAAGCGATCATCATCCAATAGTTTGATCCGCCAAGCACTACTTCCTTTTTCAATTGGATTACTGCGCTCGGTTTATCGTTGCTGGAAATTTCTTTGCTTGTTGTGGTCAATACGGTTTGATCGGCATACACGTTCCTTTGCGTTATGGTTGTGACAGTGTCATTCGTGTTTGCGCGCACCTCGCTGCGCTGATCGACAAGTTCAAATTTTTTGGAAGTGTCTGTCAGTACCATCATTTCCCGATAGATAGGCCGGTATAAAAAAACTGCCAGTATCATTCCTGTCATCATAATGTACTTTCTGCCTACCCTGTCGCTCCACGCTCCAAACACAATGAAGAACGGAGTGCCAATCAATAATGAGATAGCGATGATGTCGCGTGTTTGCACAAACTCTACGAGACATGTTTTTTCAAGGAAAGTCATGGCATAAAACTGGCCGGTGTACCATACCACTCCCTGCCCGGCCGTGGCACCAAACAATGCGATGAGCACCAACATCAGGTTTTCTTTTTTTCCAAAACTTTCTTTGATCGGATTTTTTGAAACTTTTCCTTCGGCTTTTAGCTTGGCAAAGAGAGGCGACTCCTTCATGCGCAGGCGTATGTAAATGGAAACGCCAACCAGCACTGCGGAAAGTATGAAAGGCACACGCCATCCCCACACAGCAAATTCTTCTACGCCCACATAATGGCGCACGGCTAGGATTACACCAATGGAAACAAACAGGCCGAGCGTTGCTGTAGTTTGAATGAAGCTGGTATAATATCCTCTGCGCGCAGCGGGCGCGTGCTCGGCCACATAGGTGGCGGCACCACCATATTCGCCACCTAATGCGAGCCCTTGCAACAAGCGCAATATCAACACGGTGATGGGCGCAAAAATCCCGATCGAATTATAACTTGGCACCAGGCCAATGGCAAATGTTGAGCCGCCCATTAAAATCAGTGTCACGAGAAATGTATATTTTCTTCCCACCAAATCGCCCAGCCTACCGAACACAATGGCACCAAAAGGGCGCACCACAAAACCAGCTGCAAAGGTGGCGAGGGTAGAGAGGAACGCGGCAGTAGGATTTGTTTGTGGAAAGAATTGCTGCGATAAAATGGTAGCAAGGCTTCCGAAAATATAGAAATCATACCATTCGATGAGCGTGCCCACCGAGGATGCCATGATCACAGACCAGAGTGTTTTCTTTTCTTCTTTGGTGATAACAGAGGAGACCATTGCGGAAATAGTAGTTAGTAGATAGGAGATAGTAGTTAGTAGAAGAAGTCAGAATAGAGAAGTCAGAATTCAGAATTTAGGGGATAGTAGTTGGGAGTTGGGAGTTTGGGAGAAGTCTGAATATAGAAGTCAGCTACTGATTACTGATTACCGACATACCGATTACCGACAATCTCAAATCAATGTTCTTTATGTTTATCACTACCGCCACCGTGCCATGTTTCCATAATTGAATGAAAGGTATCGTGCAGTGCTGTGAGCGAGCTTCCAATAGTTTCGTCTGGTGCTCCACCTTCTATCATTTCGGCAAAGGCACGGGCATCCGCTTTAAGAATATTCAATTGGTTTTTCATTTCACCGTTGTCCACCTTTTGTGGTAAAGAAGCAGCGGCCCACTTTTCAGCTTCTGTTGCCATCTCGGCTGCCAATCTTTTCACAGGCTCCAGGTTAGCAGAATCTTTATAGGGGTGAAATGCCTCGGCCATGATCATGTGAAAAGAATCCATCTCTGGCCATTCGTCCTGTACTTTTGTTGAACATGAATAATACGTTACGGCTGTAAGTAAAAAAAGGGCAATCATGGTAAATCTCATAAGGCAACGGTTTATTGGTTTGGTTAAAAGCTACGATGTTTTTAAGGGCTATAAACGGATCACTAATTCTCCTTTCGCCTCCACCTATATTTTCTGCGCAACTCGAAACTATGCACAATCCTTTTAAGGGCTTGAAAATATAGGGCAATATAGAAAATGATGGAAAAAACCCAAATCATGGCTATGTTAAAAAACAAGGTGTCATGCTCTTTGCCGAGGAAATGTTTTGTGGGACTATAAAAATTAGCCGTGAAGTCGAAAGGGTTTGAAGGCCTGTGATCTTCAAAATAAATAGGGAATCTTTTCTGAATCAATTTATCACGACCCTCAACAATGCGCGAAACACTGTTTTTGTTTTCCACCCAATTGTTGACCTCTCCATTTTGATAGCGCATTTTAGCATAATTAAATACTGCCAGCTTTTCAGGCGTATCGGTAAGAGATTGTACAATCTTTTCCTTTTCATCGGAGGCATTTTTTGAGCGGATCGAATAGTATTTGTTTAAGACATCCAAGAATTGCTGCGTCTTGTCATACACTGCGGAATCAAATTTTCCAGGGGCCAGCAGATCGAGCTCTGGGAACTTGGCGTTGTTAATTTTGCTAACCTCGTAGCCGATCTCTGCGCGTAACAAATCCAACGACTTCTTGATAGGACTATCGCTGCTTTGATCGTTCCACCGTGAACGGTTATTATATACATGCGAAAGTTTCGATTGAAGCGTAGGCAAATAATAGAAGCGCTTATATTCGGCAATGGAAATCTTTTGGTCCAATGCATAAAATTGTTTTTCAAAAGGATTGTCCTTAAACTGAGTAACCATCAATGCTTCAAATGCCCACCGCGAAGCCATCATCTCTCCTAACATCGGTATGCCGTCATGCGTACCTACCTTAGGATTGAATTTATCAAAGTTTACCACCACGCCACTCATCAACAGTTGCGGAATTATGAGTATCGGAATGAGTATATAAATAGTAACAGCCGAATCAAAAGCGGAGGAAATATTCAGTCCCAACACATTGGCAAAACAAGCAGAAGAAAACAATATCCACCAGTAGCGCATCTCGGTAAGTGGAATGCCCAAGATGTAATTGCCGATCAAAATAAAACTAAACGTTTGCATGGCCGATATGGAAAAGAGTATGATCAGCTTGGACACTAAGTAACTGCTGCTGCTCAAGTGAAGGAAGCGCTCACGCTTTAATATTTTCCGATCTCTGAAAATTTCTTCAGCACTGATTATCAAACCGATGAAAAGCGCTACCACCACGCTCATAAAAAAATACACCGGAATGTTGGTATTGTTGAAAAATGTGTACCCTCCTCCTTCCGGGCCCTCTTCATAATACTTTACAAAGTAGGCTATGAAAAAGCCCAACACCGGGGCCATCAAAAGATCGACCACCATGTATTGGGTATTGGACAATTTGGAAAGCACATCGCGGATACTAAATATCCAAAGTTGCTTAAACCAATTGGGTATTTTTTGAACCACCG
>JAYVAI010000260.1:0-10803 GCA_043751075.1 Cyclobacteriaceae bacterium
GCCATCATGTGCGAAGTGTTGCCACCGATGGAGAGTGAGTCCTCCGGATTGTTTCGATAGGTATTAAAAGTATAACCATCAAACCGGCAGAGACCATCGGCCGTGCTCACCCATAGGAAACCATAATCATCTTGAAGGATATCCCACACGCTGCTTTGTGGCAGGCCCTGGTCCACACCGTAGTGTTTCACTTTCAAGGTTTCCTGCGCTTGCAGAACAGCCGGAAGTAAAAGAAGCCAAAAGATTGTGCATAAACGGTGCATTGTTCGAAGATAGTAATAATAGTAGGCAGTAGGCAAGGATGCAGTAGGCAGTCGTGGCCAAAGCGGCTCATGTGAAGATGTCCTAATTGTCGAAGGTGTGTCCACGAACTTGAGCCAAAACCCGAATTCCAAATTCGAATACCTCATATGAGTTATTGATTTGCCCCTGCCCCTTCATGGACATTTGTGCAACAAAACGCCAAAGCCATGAAAACATTAAAATTATTTGCCCTTGATTTATTTGCCCTCTCCGCTGCCGTATCGAGCGCCCATAACATGAGGCGTGTTGCCTTGATGGCACTTGCTTATGCCATCTGTTTGGTTGGCTTTAGCCAGCCTGCCGCGCCCGTTGCAACCGCTGCAACAAACGTAAAGTCCGCCCAGTTTACCGCTACGTGGCAAGCTGTGGCGGGTGCTACGGGCTACCGCTTGGATGTGAGCCTTGATAACTTTGTCAATTCTTTAGTTAATAATAAAAATGTAGATACGGACCTTAGCTATAAATATCCCGGAGGATATGCACCGGGCACAACTTACAAGTACCGGGTGCGGGCTGTGAACGGGAGCGGTACTTCAGGTAATTCAAATGTGATTGAAGTCACCACCGATTTGATAGACTACGCTAAAATGCTGGACGTCTCTTTTGGAACAGGGGGCAAAGTGACCACCACTATTGGCGACCAAGATTTCATTACATCTATAGCCATCCAAAGCGATGGAAAAATTGTTGCGGCAGGAGTCGCTAAGATTGCCAATGTTCAAAAATTTGCCCTTGTTCGCTACAATACGGATGGAAGCTTCGACAATACGTTTGGCACAGGTGGTATTGTTACAACCAGTATCCCAGGCTCGGGGGCGGATGGCGCGGGTGCAGTGGCCATTCAAGGTGACGGAAAAATTTTGGCTGCCGGATTTACCTTCAACACGACTATGGATTTTGCGTTGATCCGATACAATACAAACGGAACGCTGGATAACACTTTCAGCTCGGATGGTATCGTCACCACACCCATTGGGGCTGGCAATGAAGGACCAAGCGCCATGGCCATACAGGCAGATGGGAAAATTATTTTAGCGGGATCTGCCAGTGGCACGGTATCGAGCTTCGGGCTTGCCCGGTATAATACGGACGGAAGTCTTGACAACACTTTTGATACGGATGGGATTTTAACCACCGCTTTCGGTACCACAGCTTCCGGCATTGGTGCTATTGCATTGCAAACGGATGGAAAAATTGTTGCTGCGGGCAACGGTGGCACGGGCGGGCACAACCACGCTATGGCGAGGTATAATACGGATGGAAGCCTCGATAATACGTTCGATACCGATGGCAAACTAACTTCTGCCGTTGGCAGCGGTAAGGGTGTTGCTTTGCAATCCGATGGAAAAATTGTGGTTACGGTGGTGGCACCCAACAACGTCTTTGGCCTGGTGCGCTATACCACGGCTGGAACCTTGGACAATACGTTTGGAGCAGCCGGCATAGTAACAACGCCCATGGATGGAGATGCCGAACCTAAGACTTTGGTACTGCAGCCCGATGGAAAAATTATTGTGGCGGGGTCGTCTTACACCGGAACATCATTTGGGGATTTTGCTTTGGCGAGATACCTTACCAATGGCAGCTTGGACAATACCTTCGGCAATGGTGGTAAATTATATACCGATATGGGCACTGGTACCAATGGCATTTTTTCCATAGCGCTTCAGGCGGACGGTAAAATTGTGGCGGGTGGTATTTTTAATGCCAGCGCGACATCCGACTTTGCTCTGGCCCGCTACGATACCCAAGCCGGGCCGGATACTACCGCACCAACCGTGGCCATCACGAGCATAACATCAGACGCCACCAATGTTTCCCCCATTCCTGTTACGTTCACTTTCAGTGAGGCTGTGACTGGTTTTGATGCGACCGACATCACCGTTGCCAATGGAACTGCAGGCACGGTTGTGGGCAGTGGAGCGGTTTATACCTCCAACGTGACACCTACAAGCCAAGGAGTGGTGACGATAAGTGTAGCAGCCAGCAAAGCAACCGATGCCGCAGCGAATGGCAACACGGCTTCATCAAACTTCACCCGCACGTATGACAATGTGGTGCCAACGGTTGTGATTTCTTCCACGGCAACCAATCCGACAAACGTTTCGCCCATACCCGTCACGATAACTTTCAGCGAACCGGTAATCAATTTTGTTTTGGGAGACATCACGGTAACGAATGGAACAGCGTCCACCTTAAACAGCAGTGGGGCGGCTTACGCAGTGAGCGTTACACCGACTAACGCAGGCACCGTGACTGTTAGTGTTGATGCCAGCAAAGCGAATGATGCAGCCGGGAACAACAACACGGCTTCCAATCTTTTCACCACGGTTTATCAAATAGGAAAGCTGGACCAGACCATCAACTTTCCAACTATCCCCGATAAAACAATGGGCGAAGCACCATTTGTCGTACAAGCGACAGCCACTTCCGCTTTGGCGGTAAGTTTTACCGAGACTTCCGATAAGATTACCATGAGTGGTATTAATGTAACGATGGTGAGTGCAGGGAGGGCAATCATCACGGCAAACCAGGCCGGTAACACATTGTTCAATGCTGCCCCACCGGTTGATAAAAGTTTTTGTATCAACCCGCCCCAACCTACCATCACCTCTAGCGGTGCAAATACGGAAACAGCCATACTTACTTCCAGTGCCACCACAGGCAACCAATGGTTTAAAAATGGCGCGGCCATTACCGGGGCAACAAATGCCACCTATACCATTGCAGCCGAAGGAATTTACCGAGTGCAAGTGAAAGTGGATGATTGCCTCAGCAAACTTTCGGCAGAGGTTCCGGTTATCGTTACAGGCGATTTGATTTCGCATGGTCAACGCATTTCCATATTCCCCAATCCAGTGGCTGAATATTTTGAAGTGGCGGGATTGAAAGGTGAAGTTGGGACCTCGCTTATTTATGATTTAACGGGAAGGAGCCATTCCATTGAACTGGAAAAGCGGAATGAGGTGTACCGAGGGAATGTCCCGCACCTGGTTCAAGGAGTTTATCTGTTGCGCGTGCAGCACGGGAATACTATTAAGCAAATCAAATTCATCAAAAAATAATTAATACTACCATTATGAAAACGAACAACACTTTTGCCTCTGCCTTGGTCTCCTCGGTCTGTGTCCCCACAGACCGAAAACTCTCTGCCTTTGATGGTGTTCTTCACCAACAAATCAGAATATCTTTTTTTTCCATCGCCATCATTGCTGCCATCATTCAACTTTCGGGTTGCAAGGAAGATGCAGCCATATCCAACCAAGATGAAGTGAAGGCCAAACTTACTGCAGCAGCCACATGGAAAATGCAAACGGTGCTGGTTGACGGCACGGACAAAAGCACCGTGTACAAAGATTTGAACATCAAGTTTACCAACACCGGTTTTACATCCACCAATGGTGGAGTGGTTTGGCCGGCCACCGGCACGTGGTCTTTCACCGATGCCGATGCAACGGCCATAACGCGCAACGATGGTTTGACTGTGTCCCTTCAGGAAGTGACAGGTACATCGCTGAAACTTGCCCTGAGTTGGAGCAAAACAACTTTCGCCCCAGGCCGGAGTGGCTCTGTGAGCGGGCAGCATGTTTTTAGTTTTGGAAATTAATTGTCAACTCTTGCATCTTTCTTTGTTTCGTGGGACACTTTCGACTCGTAGGACGATGTCCTAAGTGTCGCCAATGTCCCACGACCTTTTAAGGCTTGACCCGATTACTTTCGAAACAACTCTTGCCATTTTCAATCTCGGCTTTGTTTAGTGGTCAGGTGAAAACACCTGACACGGCAGTAAATCCAAAATCCAAAATCAAAGAATACCTCATATGAGTTATTGATTTGCTTCTTCCCCTTCATGCACATTTGTTCAACAAAACACCATTCACTAAATAATACACCAATGAAAAATTCAATTCAAAAAACCATTGCCATGACTTTCCTGTTCGTGGCCATCGGTTTCATTACCGCATCGGCACAGGAAATTACCGCCCAGGCGGCATCGCCCTTAAAGCCAAAGGGTTTTATTGTGGATGTTATTGATGAGGATGACCAGGGCATTACCCTTATCTATTCCACCAAAATCACCAACAAAATGTGCAATGCCATTGCTTATAAGTTCGACAAGAACATGAAGTTTGTGTCGCAGGAGCCACGGCAAATCCCCGTAGAAAAACTCAAGAGGTTAAAGAATTACAGAGGCGATGAAGATGTGTGGGAAACCATGGAGACACAGGAGGCCAAGAAAAATCACCTAGAAGTACTTAAAGTGCGCTATACCTTCAAATACAGTTGGTGGAAATTGGACTACAAAGAATCGCGCAAAGTATTGAACAAAGTGAAGTATGAAGATGCCAGCGGCAAATCCGTTACACCCATCAGCTACGCATACAACCCAGCGACCAAACAAATCATTTGTCTGGCCAAGCCCTTAATAAAAGACAAAGTAAAATTACAGTTCCGCTATAGGATTACCGGTGGCGGTTCGCTCTTTGCCGAAGACCAGCCATCGGGTTCGGCACCCACGGCCCATAGCGAATTTTATTTGTTGACGTTCGACAGCAACATGAAAAAAGTGAAGGAGGAGAAAATTTCTTTTAACTCCCCCCACATTGCCAAAGTACAATTCATCATCCCTCGAGAAGGAGAAACCGGTTCTGCTAAATGGCCATTATCCCGGTTAATCACCACAGAAATGTATGACAACATGAATGGTCAGAAAGAAAATCCGATGAAGATCAATTTCTCGCAAGCCGATTGGGGCTCAGCCGATTCGGAGTCCTTCCCCTCAAAAAATATTTGGAACAGAGACCAGACATTGAAAGACGGTGACAAAAAATACACCCCCGAGAACAGCGACATACTCATGGTGTTCCGGCCTGAAAGTGCCACAGGTGTAACCGCCAAGTTTCAGTTTGTGCGAGTGAAGAACGATGGCAGCATAGCTAACAAAACAGAAGTGGAATCAGACATCGCCTTTGAGGATGGCACCAGTGTGAGCATGTACGATGGAGCCTTGTATTTCAGAGGCATTATCCCCGAGGCCGGATGGCCAGGGGCGGCTGGCGCCAAAAATCCAACAGGCAAATTGATGAAGTATGCGAACAACGCCAAAGAGTGGGAGATTGCTAACATACCGGCAGATCACTCCTCATTAGATATTACCGACATGCCGCTGACCAAATTCTGTGGAACACGCTATAGCGGAATGGACACCCGCGTGGAGGAGATGGTGAATGACGATATTTTATTTGTTCAGGAGAGCTCAACTATTATGGAGCAATTTGCTGTGCCTCCCGGTAAGGATTTCAAACTCGACCCGGCAAAATATAGCTACAATGCAGATTATGGTTCAGGCCGTTTTGCCATGCTGGTAAATTTAAAAGTCGGTAGCATGAAAGGATTTTATATGATGAACAACTCGATGATTATGAACAATCCTTATAAAAATCCTCCGGAAGTGAGTGGCGAAAACAAAATGGTCTTGAACAAGGACAAGACCAGTGCCTACTGGATTGGAATTCAACGGCTAGGTTCCGAAAAAGTGGGCAGCGAGTTGCAGTTCATGCAGTTTCCCATCGTGATGAAAATCAATTTGATGGAAAATCAAAAAGCAACACCTCAAAAAGAATTGGGCATTACATTAATCCCTAGCAAGAAGAAGATGGCCTTTGGTGTTGGCAAGGAGTTCGACAAGAAATCACCACAGTATTTTCTTAACAACACCTTTCCTTATATTATCACTAAAGCCAACAACGTCATCTTTATTGGCACCGATGAAGACCAGAAAAATATCTGGCTCGCAAAAATGCCGATAGAGTAGTGTGAATAGGTGGGCCCGGCTGCTTCGCAAGAAGTGGCCGGGTTTGTTTTTTTCTTTGACTTCATGCTGTTCTCCGTGGTCTGTGTCCTCACAGACCACTTGAAAGTATCACGTATGTTTCGGTCTGTGGGGACACAGACCGAGGATGAGGATTTGTTGTGTGTATTAGAGCCGTAGGCTCGGTGGATATTGTAACAACGGATTTTAATCCGTTGTTGAAAATGGTCAGCATAGCAATAAGAGCCGTAGGCTCGGCCAATATATGGGTCGTACCTACGGCACTCAAAATAAAAATATAACCTTGTAGCCCCGCCAAGGCGGGGCTACAAAATAAACCGAGCCTACGGCTCTGCGAAAACTCATAGTTTGACGGATAATCGTGAAGACTCAGACCGAGGAAATCGAGATAGAAGGTTATCTTAAAATAAAAATCCGAACCAATGAAAAATCTAATCATTACCCTTCTCTTTCCCTTTGCGCTTACCGCCCAACCCATAGAACTCCGCGTGCAAACCGGCCACACCGGGTTTCCAAAAAGTATGTCGCTCTCCCAAGATGGAAAGTGGATGGCCTCGGCAGGCACGGATAAGCTGATAAAAATTTGGGACATGGCCACCGGCAGGGAGATAAAATCATTTGTTCACGAAACCCTTATCCAGCCCATGGTAGTTTCCTTGGGCTTTAATAGAAAGTACATGGCCTCAGCTTCGGTGTATGAAGTAAGACTGTGGGACTTGGAGAATAATATTGAAGTGGAAAATTTTATTTGCCCGCTCTTTATCAATCAGTCCGTGGCCTATAAGGGAATTGCACTTAGCCCGGTTGCCAATGTTTTGGCGGTGGGCAATTATGAAGAGAACGGTGTGATTGGTCTGGTAGAAGTGCCTTCAGGGAAGCTCATCAAAAAATTAAACGGTCACGTTGATTTTATACTCAGTTTGGATTTTAGCCCCGATGGAAAAAACTTAGTGAGCGGTGGATTGGATAAAGTGGTGCGCGTGTGGGATGTTGCCAAAGGAAAAGAGATCCATCAGCTACGAAAGCACCAGGATGCAGTTTATTCTGTTGACTATGGCAGCAATAATGTTATCGCAAGTTGCTCCATGTACAACAACATCACACTTTGGGATGGCGCTTCGGGCGAAGAAAAAATTTCTTTCAAGGGTGCCGACAAAGATTTAATAGCCAACCATGTGCAGATAAGTCCGGATGGAAATTTTCTTCTTTCCTGCGATGATAGAAATTATCGGTTGTGGGATATTTCAAAAGGAATTGAGCTGCTTTCCATTTCTACTTTTAATAAAGAGTATCCTACCGCGAGCCAGCAGAACTATGCCATGTTCTCCAACGACTCAAAACATTTTTACACCAATCTCCCGCTTATCTGTACGTATAATTTGAAAGGAAAAAAAATCAGGGACTTTAAAGGGCTTGATGTGTACAATGAAGAGTTGGGTTTTGATGAGAATGGAATGTATCCCATTGAAGCCAAATTCGCGAGCGCCTCCCATGCACTGATACGATACTGGAACATCAATCAAATAATCACTAAAAAAATCAACGCCACTGCCGGGGGGAAACTATTTTTTAGTCCGGGCTTAAAATTTATTGCCGTTCCCTCAGGCTTCATGGGTTCGGCTGGCAAGGGCGATTTAGTGTCGGCCAAAACCACAAAAGTTGAAATATTGGATGGACGGTCCGGTGATAAAATCGGGGAGGTGAGAGGGCATTCCAATACGGTTAAATCGGTTGCCTTCAGTTCTGATAACTCTTGGATGGCAACGGCAAGCGCAGACAACACTATCAGGATTTGGGGTACATCAGATTTTAAAGAGCGCTTGAAAATTGATGGCCTGCCAATTACGTATTCCAGCGGGTTCACCAAACTTATTGTGTCGCCCGACAATGCAAAGCTATATGCCATCGGCCATGAAGGCCCGGTGCAAGTTTATGAAGTGGCCAGTGGAAAGCTGCTCACTCAAATCAATGTTTCAGAACGAGGGACAAGCCACTTGGCCATTAGCAGCAACAATAAATACTTGGCAGTTGGCCATGGCAAAATAGACTTAAGCCGGGGCAAAGCAAAAGGGCAAACGATAGGAACAGTAATGGGAAAATCAATTGGCATGTACCAAGCCATTGCCGTATTTGACATAGCTACTGGCAAAGAAATAAAATCGGTGAATACAGGCTCGGCCTTTTTACAGGCCATAGAATTCAAACCTGGTTCTTCGCGCCTGGTGAGCGCAGATTTTAATGGCGGGCTCAAAGCGTATGATTTTCCCAGTGGCGATTTGGTGAAAGAATTTAAAGGCCATAGGTCGCACATCAAATCCATTGCCTTCAACAAACAAGGAACATTGCTGGTGAGTGGCAGTATGGATGGCACGGCCAGAATGTGGAATGCGGAAACGGGTGAAGAAATCGCGAGCTACATCACCACCGACTCACTGAATTTCGCTGCCGTAACCAAAGACAACAATTACTATGTTTCGAAAGATGCCATACAAAAAATCCATTTTGTAAAAGGCGATAACGTTTTCCTGTTCGAGCAATATGATTTGAATTTCAACCGCCCCGATTTGGTATTGAAGAAATTAAATGGTTCGCCCGAGTTGATTGAAGCATATCGCAGCGCATACAAAAAACGGATTGCGAAAATGGGGTTGACGGAAGCTGATTTAAAACTTGACCAACCAAACCCTGAACTTACGTTGAGCCATTTACCTGAAGAGGTTTCCACACAAAAATCAAAAATTGTTTACACGCTTTCCGCCACAGACCCAAAAAATAAATTGTCAACCATTCAGGTATTGATCAATGATGTGCCGGTGTTTGGCACCGATGGGATTTCTGTAACGGCACTGAACCAAACTTCGTTGCAAAAAGAAATTGAAGTGGAATTAACGTATGGGCAAAACCTGATAACCACTTTCGTGACCAACGATAAAGGGATGGAAAGTGGACGACAATCGTTTGAATTGTTTTATGAAGGTGAAATGGCCAAGTCCGATTTGTACGTCATAGCGATTGGAGCTTCGGAATTTGAGCAGGGGTTGAAACAGCCACAGCTCAACCTCAATTATGCTTCCAAAGATGCAACCGATGTAAGCGCTGCCTTCAAAACGAAAGCCGATTTGTTTGCCAACATCTATAATTTTTCATTGACCAACCAACAAGTCACCTTGCCCAATATCCATGCCCTTGGTGCCGAGCTTAAGAAGACAAAGCCCAACGATGTAGTCATGGTTTTTTTTGCGGGCCACGGGCTTTTGGATAAAGACTTGAACTATTTCCTTTCTACCTACAACGTAAATTTTAATAACCCCGCAGAAAACGGTTTGCCCTATCACGAATTATCGGGCCTGCTCGACAACATTGCTGCACGGAAGAAACTTATTTTTATTGATGCGTGCCATTCGGGTGAGGTAGATAAGGAAAGTGTTTTATCCGTTGCCGCGAAAACCGAAAAGCCAAAGGAAGGAATGGTCTTTCGTGCGGTAGGCAATAAAACCATCCAAGGAAAAACAGGATTGGAAAACTCGCTCGAGTTGATGAAACATCTGTTTGCCGATTTAAGGAAGAGTTCGGGCACCACCATCATCAGTGCAGCGGGCGGCACCGAGGTGGCCATAGAAAACGATATATGGAAAAATGGTGCGTTCACCTTTTGTTTGTTGAATGGCCTAAAGAGCGGCAAGGCCGATTTGAACCATGACGGAAGCATTATGCTTTCAGAACTGAAGGACTACATGTACAAAGCTGTGCCTGAACTTACGCATGGCACACAACAACCTACTTACAGAAGCGAAAATATAAGAGGGGATTTTAGGGTTTGGTAAGAGGAAGGATTTACGATTTACGATTTCACTTCCAATGGAAGTACGAATTACGAATTATGATTAATTTTGAAGGAGTTGTTGCTTCGCAACTTCAAAATTCAACATTCAACATTCGTACTTCATACTTCAAACTAAGACCGTGGCTAGTGAAAATATAAATGGGGATTTTACGAATTACGATTCACTTCCAATGGAAGTATTACGAGTTAAGATTTTTGAATTTTGAAGGAGCTGTTGCCTCGTAATTTCAAACTTCAACATTCGTACTTCATACTTCAAACTACATGACAGCGAAAATTTTAATAGCCAAACATCGAAAATGGATTCTTGTGTTGGTGCATACGCTTGCACTGATATGGGCAACGTATCATTGGCTTAACCTTCCCTACACTTACGAGAACGAAGGCGTGATAATCTCCTGGTCTTCCATCATAAAAAATATTGTGCTTGGCCTCGAGGATAAGCCACCGAAAGAAAACTTTCTGTTCATCAACACCAGTTACGAAAAAGCCTTGCTGCCCAAGTTGGACGAATATGGGTTTGAACTGGGCACGGAACCAATAACCAACCGGCAGAGCCTGGCAGAATTTTTTAGGAGAGCGTCTCTATTCAATCACCACCAATTTATTGTGTGCGATATTTTTTTGGAAAATAAATCCGGCCAAGATTCATTTTTGCTGTCCACTGTTCAGGCCACCAAGTATGTGCGCTTTCCTTATCACAGACAAAATGGGGGATTTGTAAAACCAATAATTCCGGTGCCGATGGCATTTTCAGATTACGATTCCGACTTTGGAAATTTTCTAAAATATTCCTTTCTGCAATATGATACCTGCCGCACCA
>JAYVAI010000261.1:0-1505 GCA_043751075.1 Cyclobacteriaceae bacterium
CCACCACAAGCAGGTGCAATGGGCAGTAGTGATATACAATAAAGCACGGCCCGGTTGTAACCGGTCAAATCTGCTCTATAAAATCTTTCGGAGGATTGACCACGCCTTGCTACCCGGCAGGCCCGAAGTATTTGCCAAAGTAAAACCCATATTTCCTGCGGGCACTCCGGTGATTGCTTTAGCGCCAAAGAAAAATGGAATAAAAAATTTATTTGAGGAGGCAGATATTGAAACAATTGCTCAATATAAACCCGATCTGTTGCTACGCTTCGGTTTTGGAATACTTTCCGGTGACATACTTTCCCTGCCGCGCTATGGCGTTTGGTCGTTGCACCATGGCGACAACGATCATTATCGGGGAGGGCCTCCCGGCTTTTGGGAGTGGTTTGGCAAAGTGCCTATTACTGGGGCCGTGCTCCAGTGCCTCACCGAAGAGTTGGACGGGGGCAAGTGCTTGGCTAAAACCTATACCAAAACAGATTACACTTCTTTCAGCAGAAATCAAGCGATGATTTTTTCCAAAGGGATAGACCTGATGGCGGATGCTGTAATCAAGCTGGCAAATACGGGCAAACAGGAAATTTCCCATGAGGCTCCTTTGATGTATTCGTCCCCAATTTACAAAGACCCTGGCTTTAGCGATTCATTGCGCGCCCTTTGGAAACTGTTTTCAAGGGCATTGCCGGTGCGCATCGCAAAGGTTTTTTATAGGGAGCAATGGGTTTTATTTTTTTCACTTACCAACAAGGCATTTCCGGCTTTAAACTTTAGGAAATTCAAAGCAATGATCCCACCGCCCGACAGGGATTGGGCCGATCCGTTTGTGGTGTCTCAAAACGGAAAGCATTATTTGTTTATCGAAGAATTGATCTACAAGAAAAGAAAGGGTCATATATCCTGTTTGGTACTCGATGGAAAAGGACGAGTGGAAACCATCGCCACTATTTTGGAAAAACCATTTCATCTTTCCTATCCATTTATATTTCAGCACAACAGTGTGTGGTATATGGTCCCAGAATCAGCAGCTAACAAAACTGTTGACCTGTATGAGTGCATCGCGTTTCCCTTTCAATGGAATTTTAAACGAACACTTCTTTCGGTTATGGAGGCATTTGATTCCACCATCCATTTTCATAACAATCGCTATTGGTTGTTTTGCACCATCCGAAAAAGAACTGGCGCATCGGCCAATGATGATTTGCATATTTATTCCACTGCCAATTTTTTGGAAGGCAATTGGGAGCCACATCCGATGAACCCTGTTGTGGTTGATCCACGTACGGCACGACCAGCAGGAAAAATATTTACAGATGGAAATTATATCTACCGGCCCTCTCAGATCTGTTCACCACGCTATGGCTATGGCGTATCGCTAAACCGCATTGAATTGTTAAACGAATCTGAGTATATAGAAGTACCTGTATCGAAGGCTGGCCCACAGTGGCGCACGGATTTGCTCACTATGCATTCGCTTAATTTCACGGAGGGCATAACCGTTACCGATG
>JAYVAI010000262.1:0-1505 GCA_043751075.1 Cyclobacteriaceae bacterium
GGCAAACTAACCTATCGCTTGCGTTCTGCCCTCGATGCAGAGGCCGCTGCGAAGGCTGCAGAGTAAAACCCTATGCTGGCCGGTAAAAAGATTTTGCTGTGAGTGAGCGGAAGCATTGCCGCCTACAAATCAGTTCTTTTGGTAAGGCTATTGGTAAAAGAAGGTGCAGAAGTGAAGGTGGTGATGACCCATGCCGCGCACGACTTCATTACGCCTTTAACCCTTGCCACCGTTTCAAAAAATCCAGTGCTCACCACGTTCGCAAAAGACGATACGGGCGTTTGGAACAATCATATTGACTTAGGCCGCTGGGCCGATGTATTGGTGATAGCACCGGCCAGTGCAAACACCTTGGCAAAAATGGCCACCGGGGTTTGCGACAACTTGCTGCTGGCTGTATATCTATCAGCCCGATGCCCCGTATTTTTTGCACCTGCCATGGATTTGGACATGCTCCAACATCCTTCCACGAAAAACAATATCCAAAAACTTGTTGGGTGGGGAAACCACCAAATCGATCCCGGTCACGGTGAATTGGCAAGTGGTTTAATTGGCATGGGCCGGATGGCCGAACCGGAGGAAATACTGATCAAATTAAAAAATCATTTTAATGCCCCTGCGCCACTTACTGGAAAGAAGGCATTGGTAACGGCCGGCCCAACACACGAGGCATTGGACCCTGTGCGGTTTATAGGAAACAATTCAAGTGGGAAAATGGGGTACGCCATTGCCGAAGAGTTGGCCAGTAAAGGGGCGGAGGTTGTGCTGATCAGCGGGCCTGCCCACCTAACGGCCACGCATGCGAATATCAAATTGATGCGCATTACCACGGCAGAGGAAATGTACCAAGCTTGTATTTCAAATTTTGATACGTGCGATATCGCTGTCCTTTCGGCTGCGGTGGCTGATTATAAACCTGCCACTCGGGCCGATCAGAAAATCAAGAAATCAGGACTGTCCATAAATCTGGAGTTGGTGAAAACGCGCGACATCGCTGAGGAATTGGGCAAACTAAAGATAAAGCAATTTGTGGTAGGCTTTGCGCTGGAAACAGAAAACGAAAAAATCAATGCGCAGAAAAAGATAGCCTCGAAAAATTTCGATCTGATTGTTTTAAACTCATTGAACGATGTAGGTGCTGGCTTTGGCCACGACACCAACAAAATCACCATTATTGATAAAAAAAACCAAGCCACGGAATTTATTTTGAAATCGAAGAAAGAAGTAGCTGCCGACATCGTTGATGCTATACTTTTACACACACATGCTTAAGCCATTTTTCATACTAACTTTTTTATTGGCTGGTTTAGCAGCCGCAGGCCAGGAACTGAATTTTAAGGTTTCCATAAACGCAGAGCAAATACAAACCAGTGAGCAGGCGTTGTTTAAAGATATGGAAAGGGCCCTAGCCAATTTTTTGAACACGCGCAAGTGGACTTCTGATTCCTATGGCAACCAGGAGAAAATAAATTGCAATCTTTTTCTGAACATCACCAAGATGCCAT
>JAYVAI010000263.1:0-3981 GCA_043751075.1 Cyclobacteriaceae bacterium
ACAAATCAAAACCACAATTCCTAAAGGATGGAAGTCATTGCAAATAAAAGGAGTTGGTGTTGAAAGGAAAGATTTTGTAGTGAAGTAGAAAATACAATGCGTGTTTTTTTTTGGCGGCCCCCCTTGCTTGCCCGCGAGGCGCAGGGCAAGCAAGGGTCAGGCTATCCCTGCCCGTCCGGTCAGGCGGGCGTTCCAAGCCCACGCGAGGCGCGTGGGGCTTTACACTACTATCCTTGGCCGGATACAGAGCAAATTTCAAATGCAGTGGCCCTAAACAAGAACCTATCAGCAGAACCAAATCCCATAGTGAATATTTATCTTGAAACTTAAAGTGCGCTGGCCCGACAAAAAGGCGGGGGTGCGATGGGAAGCGGGAGGAAGCATCTTTTTGTCTTGACTTTTTTTGGGTACTTTTTTGTGTTAAGACAAAAAAGTGCCAAAATGAAAAATTGACACTAAAATGAAATCATAAGAACAGGCATATAATTGATAACATAACAAGAGTGATTGAGTAGTGAATCTAAATTTTATGATCACTTTTTTTTTGAATAACCTATATTTGCAGATTCAAATCCAATTATGAAAAATGTATTGACTATAGCAGTAGCTGTTTTGATTTTCTCTTGTAAGCCCGACAATGGTGAGTGGCGGACAAAAGCCCAAAACCCTGATTTTCTTCACCGGTCGGTAAAGCAAGTTACCGATGTAATCGTCCACGATATTTTTTCGCCACCAGTTGCCTCCCGCATTTATGCTTACATGAGCATTGCCGCCTACGAGGCAGCTTTACCTCAAGATGCAAACTACCAAACCTTAGCAGGCCAGCTCACCGGGTTGGAAAAATTTCCCGAGGCAGAGCCGGGAAAGGAATACTGCTATCCGTTGGCATCGGTGCAAGCCGCTTTAAAAGTTGGCCGCACATTGGTATTTTCTGAGGACAAGATGGATGTGTTTTACAATGGCATCATGCAGCAGTATCGCGATGCTGGTGTGCCCGATGATGTGTTTGAAAGATCCATTGAATATGGGACAAAAGTTGCCGATCATGTTGTTGCTTGGTCATCGAAAGATAACTATAAGCAATCGCGATCATTTCCAAAATATTCAATTCAAAATGATCCCGCCACTTGGAAGCCTACCCCGCCTGCCTACATGGATGCTGTGGAGCCACATTGGAACAAGATCAGACCATTTGCTATTGACTCGGCTCAGCAATTTAAACCAGCACCACCAACTCCGTTTTCTACAGATAAGAAAAGCAAGTTTTACAAAGAGGCAATAGAAGTGCATGATATGGTGAACAGCCTCACAGACGAGCAACGTGAAATTGCTTTCTTTTGGGATTGCAACCCATTTATGATGAACGTGAGAGGCCATGTGATGTTTGCCACCAAAAAAATTTCACCCGGTGGCCACTGGATGAATATCACAAACGTAGCGTGCAAAAAAGCCAACGCTGATTTTGTTCAAAGCGCAGAAGCATACGCACGCGTATCAATAGCGCTGATTGATGCTTTTATGTCGTGCTGGGATGAGAAATACAGAAGCAAATTGATACGCCCGGAATCTTACATCAATCAATACATAGATGAGGACTGGATGCCCGTGTTGCAAACACCACCATTCCCTGAATACACGAGCGGGCATAGCGTGATATCTGCCGCATCTGCCGTTACGTTGACAGAATTATTTGGTGATAATTTTTCGTTCACCGACTCCACCGAAGTTGAATTCGGTTTGACAGTGAGGAATTTTAAATCATTTATTGAGGCATCAGAAGAAGCTGCTATCAGCAGAATGTACGGTGGCATTCACTACAGGCCTGCGGTGGAAGAAGGAATGAAAGAAGGAAGAGAGATTGGTAAATACATTCTTCAAAAGGTGAAGACCAGGAAGGAAGCGGTAGCAGCCAACCAGTAATTACTTTTACTTCTATCTTCTAAAACCAATCAGGCCGAAAATAGCTACTGTTCCTCACCGTCCATTATTATCTGTATAATCGAAATGTTTAAATTGATCAACCGATATTGAAGCGCCCACAATCACTTCTTCAGAATTCTTGAATCTCACATTTCCCGTGATCAGAATATTTTTTTGGGCAGCCTGAGAGGCCGAATCCTTTAGCCCTATGGTTTGCCATGGAATAGTTTGCCAATCGATTTGGCCCGTGCAGATTGTTGAAATAGTCAGTGAACAGATTATCACTGCGAGGAATCGCGACAAAATCATTTAACTAATGGTCAATAGATGATTCAAAGGTACGGTAAGTTATGTGCCGTAGAAAATCATTTAATCCAAAATTGCATCTTTCCTTTTCTTTCCCCACCTTCCAAAATAAAACCCACCCCATGCCCCTGCCCAAACCCCACCTCACCTTCCTTCAAATCATCAACATGAATGTAGGCTTCTTTGGCATTCAATATAGTTTCGGCTTGCAGCAGAGTGCGGTCAATCCTATCTATGATTTTTTGGGCGCGCGGCCTGATGAAATACCGTTGCTCAATCTGGCCGGGCCGGTTACGGGGTTGCTCGTTCAGCCCATCATTGGCGCGCTTAGCGATAAAACCTGGCACCCAAAATTTGGAAGGAGAAAACCCTATTTTTTTATTGGCGCATTGCTGTGCAGCATCTGCCTTTTCTTTTATCCGTTCAGCAGCAGCCTGTGGATGGCCGCGGGCTTGCTGTGGATATTAGATGCCGGCAACAACACCGCGATGGAACCATATAGAGCGTTCATTGCCGACAAGTTAGATGCCAACCAGCAAGCGTTGGGCTTTCAATCGCAAAGTTTTTTTACTGGCCTGGGCCAAACGCTCGCCAACGTTTCGCTTTTCATCTTTCCTATTTTGATCATTGGCAAAACCGGGGCCATACCCAATTGGGTTTTTGCTTCTTTCTTTCTGGGATCACTTTGTTCTATTGGTTCAATTTGGTGGAGCATGAGGACTACATCTGAAATACCTCCCACCGATGAAGAGCTTGCCCACATGAAAGCAACTCCGCTTAATTTGCTTTCTCCGTTCACCGATATTTTTTCTGCCATCCGCGATATGCCCCGTGTGATGTGGCAGTTGGCACTGGTGTATTTGTTTCAATGGTATGCGTTATTTTGCTATTGGCAGAATGCATCCAAAAGCATTGCCTTGTCGGTATGGAAAACTTCGCCCTCCGAAAACCCGGAATTGTATGAGAAGGCAGTGAGCTGGACTGGCCTGGTGAATGGATGGTATAACATCGTCACTTTTTTGTGTGCATTCGGATTGGTTTGGTTCGCGCGAAAATATTCAGCGAAGGCCGTGCACTTTAGTTGTCTGGTGCTGGCAGGCGTAGGCTTGCTTGCTTTTCCATTTATAGAAAATAAATATTTGTTGTTTCCCGCCATCACTGGCTTTGGCATTGGCTGGGCCAGCATGATGGGCATTCCGTATTTGATGGTGGTGGGCAACATTCCCAAAGAGCGGTACGGTGTGTATATGGGCATCATCAACATGATGATCGTGATACCGATGATCATTCAGAACCTTTCCTTTGGTTACATCCTCAGAAATTTTTTGGGAAACAATCCTGGCCATGCAATTTTATTTGCCGGCATATTATTGTTGGTAGCCTCGTTGGCAACGTTGCTGATAAAACCGACTGACGAAAAAATATCACAGCGATAATTCTACTTACTGTGTACTACGTAGGTCAGGCAACATAAGATAGATACACATCATTGAATTCTATTTTATAAATGAATGCTAAGGAATGGCCGAAGTAGTAAAATCTTCTTCTGGAAATACAAAACTTAAATCAATAGTTAAACCAGGAAGCGTTGCAGGATAGCATATCTTTTTGCACAAATGGTTTTCGCAATCCACGATACTTTCCACTCTCATCAAGCAAATAAACTGAGATGGTTTGCTCTTGCGGATACACCACCCAATATTCTTTCACGCCTGCTTCTTCATACACATCAAATTTTTCATTCAGGTCTTTGGA
>JAYVAI010000264.1:0-10753 GCA_043751075.1 Cyclobacteriaceae bacterium
TGGGTTGATTACAGGAATAAAGTAGCTGTAGAGTTACAAATAGCGGCAGCCCTTCGATTGCATTCCGATATTATGCTTACTTTTCAAATAATTTTACTACGGGCTCGAATGCTTGTTGGGATATGACTGACCAGGGAGTTTCCATCGTTATTTGTTGTTACAATGGGGCACATAGGTTGCCGGAAACCATCCGGCATATTGCGCAGCAAATTGTGCCGGCAGCAATCCCCTGGGAATTTATTCTGATTGATAACGCCTCTACCGATAACTCAGTCGCTATTACCAAATCAATTTGGGTGGAGCATAACAATCCAACATCATTACGAATAATACCAGAGCCTACAGCTGGCCTTAGCCATGCCAGGTTAAAAGGATTTGAATCCGCAAAATACAATTTCATAATCTTCTGCGATGATGATAACTGGCTTCAGCATGATTATGTGGCCTTGGTGTATTCTGATATGGTAGATAAACCCAAGGTGGCTGTGCTGGGTGGCATTGGTGAACTTGTCTATGAAGTTGAGCCTCCGGATTGGATACGAGTAATAAATATTTTTGCCGCTGGGTCGCAAGCTGCAATAAATGGAAAAATTAAAGATTACAGACTTTATGGCGCAGGCTGTGTATTCAGAAAGTACGCTTATTTCAATTTACAAAAACTGGGTTTTAAGAGCCTTCTTACCGACAGAAAAGGAATGGAACTTAGTTCGGGTGGGGATTACGAACTGTGCTACGCATTTGCCTTGGCCGGATACGACTTACTGTATGACGACCGATTGCACTTCAAACATTTTATTACAAAGGAAAGACTCACGTGGGAGTATTTTATGCGGTATGCAAAAGAAAGCGCCAAATGCTTTGATGTGCTGGAGGCCTATAAGTTTGTTGCCATTCTTGGCGTGAAAAACTTCAATTGGATGCGATTGAAAAATTTGTCCTATTCTCTTCGTATCTATTTAATAATAAATTTTAGGTTATTGTTTGCAACGCGAAACTCCACGCAATGGAGAATTTTATTTTTTAAGCACATTGAATTTAAATATAAAATCAAAACGTTGGCGAAGGAAGGCCACAGCATGAAACGATATCACAGCGAAGTGTTATTGTTTAAGGAAAAAGTGGAGAGGGCAATTGCAATGGGGCAATAGAACTCAGCTATTTTCTCGCTACTACTTTCTCAACAGCTTTAACAATATCCACTCTGTCCAATCCATACTTTTTTAGCAACTGCATAGGGGTGCCGCTTTCTCCAAAGGAGTCATTTACAGCAACCATTTCAAGGGGGGCAGGATAGAAGCGGCTTAGCACTTGGGCAACACTGTCGCCCAGGCCTCCATTGATCTGATGCTCTTCGCAGGTAACGGCACACTGGGTTTTTTGAATGGATGAAAGGATCGCTTCAACGTCCAGTGGTTTGATGGTATGGATGTTGATCACTTCTGCGCTGATTCCTTTTTCTGAAAGAATGGCTTCGGCTTCAATGGCCTCCCACACCATGTGGCCGGTGGCGAATATGGTCACATCTTTTCCCTCAATCATTTTATCAGCCTTGCCAATAGTGAAGGGCCTGTCTGTGGCAGTAAATATTGGCCACGTTGGGCGGCCAAAGCGAAGATAGGCCGGCCCAATATGCGTGCCAAGAGCAACGGTTGCTGCCTTTGTTTGGTTGAAGTCGCAGGGCACAATTACAGTCATGCCGGGCAGCATTTTCATCATGCCTATATCTTCAAGTATTTGATGGGTAGCACCATCCTCGCCAAGAGTTAAACCCGCATGAGAGGCGCATATCTTAACATTCTTACCAGAGTAAGCAATTGATTGACGGATTTGATCATACACTCTGCCTGTGGAAAAGTTTGCAAAAGTGCCGGTGAAAGGAACCTTGCCACCGATGGTCATGCCAGCCGCCATCCCCATCATATTGGCCTCGGCAATTCCTACTTGAAAGAAGCGATCGGGAAATTCCTTTTTGAAGGCATCCATCTTCAATGATCCCGTAAGGTCGGCACACAAGGCCACCACATTGGGATTGGATTTTCCCAGCTCATGCAGGCCGGCACCAAAGCCGGAGCGGGTGTCTTTCTTTTCGGTAAACGTGTATTTAGTCATCTTAGAAAAATTCGTGCAAGTTTATGCAATCTCAAGCTAACTTCCGCTTGATCGATTATGGATGAGGAAAGAAATGTTTAGAATGCCCAACCCAAAAACGCATCTAAAGCGACCAGGTGTAATGCTGCCGGTTGAGGGAGGGGTCAAAGAATAATATTCCGCAGCGAAATAGGTCCACACTGCCATATACCAATTGATGACGGCTCAACTCCCTCCAGGCACGGCTCATTTCTTTTGAATAATGAATATCGTCCAACACAATTATTCCCTTTTCGGAGATACGTTTGCAAATCAAATTGAAGTAACGCATGGTGGCCTCGTAGCGGTGGTTGGCGTCCATCAGGACAAAATTTATTTTTGTTCCATTCAACAAATAATCCGAAAGGGTGGAGTCTATGTTGCCTTCTATCAACTCTATATTTTGTGCGTTGAAGAATTCAAAATGGGTAAGGGCCACATTGATCGCAGAAGTATTTCCTTCAAAGGTGGTTATGTGTGCATTGTTTTTTTGCGCAAGGTATAAGGTGGCAATGCCCATCGAGGTGCCCAGTTCCAGAATTTGTTTTGCGTCAATATAATGTATGATCCGATTGTAAAGCCTGCAATATGCCGCAGTGCTAAGGCTTGTTTGTGCTACTTGCGACAGTGCACGCTTCGCATTTTTAAAATGGGGTGATTTTGCTCCCAGATCATCGATGGTTACTTCTGTTTGGTCCAGTAAAAGTTTTTGGCGCACTTTTTCAATCGCTACAAACCCTGGCTCATCGGTTTCATCCTGTTTGATCACCTTATTATAAAAGTCAAAGAAGAAAGGGGAGTGTATGGAGTGCTCGTCAACGGCATCGAGCCAATGATTGAGGTATGCGTGGAGCTGGAAAGATTTTGACACCGGGCGGGATGCTTGCTGCTGGATACTTGGAGGTGTTAGTTAAGCCGGATGGGAACAATCATGGTAAACTCTGGTACCAATACTTCAAATTTCACTCCGTCCACAATGCGTTCCATTTGATAGGTGCCCACCATTTTGCCTATGCCCGATTTGAGATTGCATCCGGAAACATACTGATGATTCTGTCCCGGTTCAAGTATTGGCTGCTGGCCCACAACACCTTCACCTTCTACTTCGCGGGTGAAATATCCGGCATCAGAAATACTCCAATGCCTTCGAAGCAGTTGAATGGTAAATTCGCTTTTGTTTTCTATGGTAATGCGATAGGTAAATACGTAGTGAAATTGGCTGGGGCTTGAGTACGATGGCTGGTACTCCGTTTCCACGCTAACTTTAACGCCTTGTGTTATTTCGGTAATCATGCGATCAAAAATATAATTTTTTTCTATTTTTCTACCCGGTTGCGAAATCCTTTCATCGAAATTTAATAAATGAGCCTTACGGTAAAAATTGCCCCTTCCTGGAAATCAAAATTAGAGCCTGAATTTCAAAAGCCATATTTTGAAGACCTTATCAAATTTGTAAAGGACGAATATCGCACCAACACCATCTATCCTCCTGGCAATGAGATATTCCGCTCGTTTGATTGTGCCGACTTTAACGATGTAAAAGTAGTTATAATAGGGCAAGACCCTTATCATGGTCAAGGTCAGGCCAATGGGCTTTGTTTTTCGGTGCGTGATGGAGTGACAATGCCACCTTCCTTAAAAAATATTTTTAAAGAAATACAAACCGATGTAGGAAAACCCTTTCCTAAAAATGGTGAGCTGGAGCGATGGGCCCGGCAAGGTGTACTCTTACTAAATGCAACACTCACAGTGAGGGCTTCAACACCGGGCTCTCACCAAAACAAAGGATGGGAAACGTTCACCGATGCGGTAATCAAACAGGTTTCAGATCAAAAAAATAACATCGTTTTCCTTTTATGGGGAGCTTATGCTCAAAAAAAAGGGGAGGTCATTGATAGGAGCAAGCATCTTGTGTTGATGTCGGCACATCCATCGCCCTTCTCTGCCGACCGGGGATTTTTTGGTTGCAAGCATTTTAGCAAAACAAATGAATACCTGAAGAGCCATGGATTGAAGGAGATAGAGTGGTAACTGATGTTACGCCCTTCATTATTTTTTTGTGCCTTAATGGCTTCGTGGCAAAGTGAGGTGTGTGAAAATTGAGCCACAAAGACACCAAGCCCTGCCTGTCCGGCTAGGCAGGCACAAAGTTTCACTAAGGAAAATACATTGAAATTATATTTATGCGTAACATCAGTTGGTAAGAAGGGCTAACTAAAAGTCTCAATTGGATCGAAGTGTCATACCGGGCTTTGACCCGGTATCGCGATAGATACAACTAAAATATAGATCACAGCTCAAGGCCGCACCACGTGCTTTATCCCACCCTGATCAGATAATAATTCTTCTTGCCTTTTTGTGCCAGCAGGTATTTGTTTTGAAGCAACTCAAAGGCAGGCTTAAGCGAAGGGTCAGAAATTTTTATTTTATTTATGCTCACCCCACCACCTTGAATCATTTTGCGGGCTTCTCCTTTGGAAGGAAAAATGATTGCTTGCGTGGCCTCCGAGAGGAGGTCAGTTACCGTGTTGCAGCTTTCAAACGCAGCGCGGCTGATGGTAACCTGCGGCACGCCTTCAAACACAGCCAGCAGCGTGTCCTCATCAAGGCTCTGTAAATCTTCTGTTACTGAGTTGCCAAATAAGACGGACGAAGCTTTAACGGCTGCATCAAAGTCAGCTTGCGAGTGTACCCGTATGGTAATATCTTTTGCCAACTCAATTTGCAACTTACGCATGTGGGGGGCTTGCAGGTGTTCTTGGACAATTGCTTCAATATCTTCGCGGCTGCGTTGGGTAAAAATTTTTATAAAGCTTGCCGCATCTTCATCGGACGTGTTGAGCCAGTATTGATAGAACTTGTAGGGCGATGTTTTCTTTGGGTCGAGCCACACATTGCCGCCTTCGGTTTTCCCGAACTTGGTGCCATCGGCTTTTTTTATCAATTGTGTTGTGAGCGCGTAGGCTTCGCCATTGCTTTTTCTGCGTATCAGTTCGGTGCCAGTAACAATATTTCCCCATTGATCGGACCCGCCCATTTGCAGTTTGCACTTTTTGTTTTCGTATAGCCAGAAGAAATCATAACCCTGAACTAGCTGATAGGTAAATTCGGTAAATGAAAGCCCGGCTTCCAACCGCTTTTGCACGGAGTCTTTCGCCAGCATATAATTTACGGTTATGTGCTTGCCCACATCGCGGATAAAATCCAGAAAGGAAAGGCCCCTAAACCAATCATAGTTGTTCACCATTTCTGCCGAGTTGGTGCCTTTCGAAAAATCAAGAAACTTCTCAAGTTGTTTTTTTACGCACGCTTCGTTGTGCCGCAGTACTTCCTCCGACAGAAGATTGCGCTCAGCCGATTTGCCCGAAGGGTCACCAACCATGCCAGTGGCCCCACCCACTAAGGCAAAGGGCTTATGACCGCATTGCTGAAATTGCAAAAGCGTCATGATCTGAACCAAGTGGCCGATGTGGAGCGAGTCGGCAGTGGGATCGAACCCAATGTAGCCGGCAGTCATCTCTTTGTTCAACTGTTCCTCAGTCCCCGGCATAATGTCGTGTATCATTCCGCGCCAGCGCAATTCTTCTACAAAATTTTTCTTCATTTCTGCAATTAAAATCCCAAATATAGGTTGTCAGATCGAATGAAGCAGTTTGAGATTGGATTAATGTGGCCTTGATAAACTCAGTATTTTCATTCCCGATTTTCCGAAAGAATGATGTATCATTGGGAAATTTATAATGAACCCTTATGCAACAACCTGATACCCTCAACTTGGTAGCCGAATTTCACCGGACATTTAAACATCCTATCGTATGGCAGCCGGCCATTCCCGATGAAAACCGGTGCAAGCTCAGGGTAGCCCTCATTGCCGAAGAGTTGAAAGAAATGGAAGTGGCCATTTTGGAAAAAGACCTGGTGGGCGTGGCCGATGCATTGTGCGATATTCAATATGTGCTGTCGGGTGCAATACTGGAATTTGGCCTGGCCGATAAGTTCAAGGCTTTGTTTGAAGAAGTGCAACGGTCGAACATGAGCAAGGCTTGTGTTTCGGAAGAGGAAGCCCGTAAAACTGTGCAACATTATAAGGACAAGGACGGAACAGAATGCTATTTTAAGAGGGAGGGCGACAAGTGGCTAATCTATCGCCAAGCGGATAACAAAACGATCAAGTCAATAAATTACTCACCAGCCAACCTTGAAAAGATTTTGAGGAGTTGAGGTGACCAGCCAACAAAGCCATCGCCTCTATAAAAATAAGTGCATTTCAAAATGTGAGGTCAGGGCTTGCTAAAAAGTCGCAATTGGATCGAAGTGTCATACCGGGCCTGCCTTTGCCGGCAGGCAGGCTTTGACCCGGTATCCCGTTAGTCCACGTAAAAACGAGATCGCGGCTCAAAGGCCGCGATGACAGAAGCGACTTTTTAGTCAGTCCCAAACTTCTTGTTACCGTGACATTTTGAAATGCACCCAAAAAACCTGTGCACAATTGGTTTATATATTTACCTTTAAGTTCAATTAAAACTATCTACCTGTATGGATTCTACTTCGAAAGCATTTTTGGAATTGTGGCATGATCTCATGCTGATTGGTTCTATGTTGATGGCAACCATGTCGCTGCTAATATATTTTTTATATCAATTGAAAGTTTCCTCCATTGCGGATTTAAAAGCCAAATATGATTTTATCAACAGGTCGGAAATACGGTGGTATAAATGGGTGTTTTTTTTATTGGGGGGTGGTGCGGCCATGGCTATCAACCTATATGGAAAAGATGAACTGTCCACCATTAGCGTTGCTTTTTTTGTTCGCTTGTTTTTCTCGGTGGCAGGGGCCACATTGATTGCTTATATCGCTTCCCTTATCCTCGATTTTTACTATCCAACCAGGCTCAACTATAAACTTCGCAGGCTTCGCTACGCTCCTCGAATTTCGGCCACGGGCACCCGGATGCATCTGCTTACGGAAGATGAAGAGGATGTTCATTTAGACGAAGGCATGAAAGCAGAGGAACACATCTTTTCAATTGATTACGATGTGTGGATCGATGAAAAAACAAAGGAGATAAAAATCGAAAAATACCAAGGCCACCTGATCGCTCTTCAATGTCACAATTGCGGGTTTTATACCATGCGCGTAAAGCAGGAGGAAATTATTGAAAGAAATGAGGATGGAACCCCCAAGGAACTGTTAAAGCACTATCAGTGTTCGTATTGCAAAAATATACGCGCAACGCAGTTTAGCATATCCCGTAAGGAAAGTGAGGATTACAAGAACACGAAGCCGCGTGCACTACGAAACACCAAAAACATTGATCTCATAAAGATTGACGTTCATTCCAGTCTGGGTGGAAAAAAATCTTATGATTTTGCAACGATCGAAGAAGCGCAAAAATTTCTTAATGAATTTGATGTTGACAAAGTATGATCAGGCATCTTGTTTGCATTAGTCCCGTTTAAATAAAAAAAAACAACCACTATTATGAGGGTACTACTTTTTGTTCTTTTCGCAGGATACGCAACCCAGGGGTTTGGTGCAGGGAAAGATTCTTTGGAACTGAAGCCTAAGCCTGTTTATGGAAAAGAAGCCCGGGTGGCTTCGTATATCTTAGACAACAACCACTATCGCAAAATCCGGATGAACGACTCCTTGTCAGCGGTAATATTGGATATGTATATCAAGGAGTTGGACAACAGCAAAACCTATTTCTTGGCTTCCGATATAAAATACTTCGATCGGTATAAATTTTCATTGGACGATTTGATCAGGAGCGAGAACGTGAATCCCGCCTATGAAATCTACAATGAGTTTGCAAAGCGCTATAAAGAGCGCATGGATTATATAATGAACACATTGATAGCGAAAGAGTTTGATTTTGCCGTGGATGAGTATCAGGAAACGGACCGGGAAAAAGAGCCCTGGGCCACCACCGTGGAGGAGTTGAATGATGTGTGGAGAAAGATAATAAAAAGCCAGGCGTTAAGTTTGAAACTCGTTGGAAAGAAGCAGCCCGAAATAACAGAAACTCTGAAAACGCGCTACGAGCGGTTCGCAAAGTTTTTCACCCAGTTTAACACGGAAGATGTCTTCAGCATTTACATGAACTCAATAACAGGAGCTTATGATCCACACACCAATTATTTTTCCCCAAAACAATCTGATCTGTTCAAACAACAGATGAGCCTATCGCTGGAAGGCATCGGTGCACAACTTCAAGCGGAAAATGATTATACAAAAGTGGTGAGGATTTTGCCCGGTGGCGATGCTGAAAAATCCGGAAAAGTAAGCGTAAATGATTTGATCATCGGTGTGGGACAAGGCAAGGAAGGCGAAATGGTGGATGTGCTTGGTTGGCGCTTGGACGATGTGGTGAAACTGATAAAAGGGCCCAAAGGCACAACAGTACGCTTGTTGATATTACCTGCCAAGACGGGCGTTAACGGCCCCTCGCACGAAATAACGCTGGTGCGCGATAAAATAAAATTGGAAGATCAGGCCGCAAAAAAGGAGATCATCAATTATCAGTCGAATAGTAAAAGCATGAAACTCGGAGTGGTTTCGCTGCCCAGTTTTTATATGGATTATGAAGAATATCAAAAAGGCAATCCGGATTTTCGGAGCACCACGCGCGATGTAAAAAAATTGATAGGCGAGTTGAAAGCAGAAGGCGTGGATGGCATTGTGATGGATTTGAGAAACAATGGTGGTGGCTCGTTGCCCGAAGCCGTTGATCTCACCGGGCTTTTTATCAAAGAAGGGCCCGTGGTTCAAGTTCGCAGTTCGGGTGGAAAAGTGGACGTGCTCCCCGATGACGACAAGGAAGTGTTCTATGGCGGGCCCTTGGTGGTGCTCACAAACAGGTTCAGTGCTTCGGCATCCGAAATTTTTGCCGGTGCCATACAGGATTATCAGCGAGGTGTGGTGGTGGGCGAGCCCACATACGGCAAAGGCACGGTGCAAACCGTGTTGGACTTAGGGCGCTTTATCAATGAAAAGGAAAAGGTGGGCGAACTGAAAATCACCTTCCAAAAATTTTATCGCGTTACTGGCAGCAGCACACAACACAAAGGTGTAAACCCGGATATCAACTTGCCATCGGCCTACGATGCGGAACACTATGGAGAGAGCGCAACCCCCAATGCACTTCCGTGGGATGTGATCAGTGCAGCGAGCTATCAAAAATCGTTGCAGGTAAATAAATCGGTGGTGGATGCACTTAGCATAGCCTATTTGGATCGCACCAAATTTGACGCAAGCCTCAAGAAATATATTTTGGATACCGAATTGCTGAAAAAGAACCTTGCCCAGACACGAATATCGTTGAACGAAACCAAAAGGAAATCGGAAATGCAAGAAGTGGAGAAATCCAAAGCTGACGAAAAGTTGGACACAAAACTCACCACCAAAGAAGGATTGCCCACTGACGAGCTCTTGAAACTAAAGGACGAATACCTTCGGGAGGGATTGTTGATATTGGGGGATTTGATAAAGAAGAGGATCGGGTAGGAGTTTGAAGCTTGATAGAAATTTTTGGAGCTGTCACGTCACATCCAATCTAAAATTTCATTGTAGTTTTGAAGAATCCTCAATAAATTTTCAACTAGTGAATTAGAATAAAAAAATGCAAACCATCAACATCACTGCACATACTGAAGATCCTTCTCAAATCGAAGCTATAAAAGCTGTCATCAAAGCTTTTAAGATCAAGTACAGTATCTCTAAGGGCAGCGGCTCTCCTTATGACCCAGAGTTTGTGGCCATGATAAAAAAAGGGCAAAAGGAAATCGCGGAAGGCAAAGGGATCAAAATGTCAGTTGCCGAGTTTAAAAAGCTATGCAAATAGAGCTTAGCACAGAGGCGAGAGAACATATTTTGTTTTGGCGAAAAACAGGCAACAAGGCCACCTTGAAAAAAATCGAAAAACTCACCGATGCTATTTTTGAAAACCCGTACAAAGGCATTGGAAAGCCCGAAGCACTTAAACACGATCTAGCTGGCTGCTGGTCGCGAAGGATAACCCAAGAACACCGCTTGGTCTATGAGGTGGCCAATGATCTGATTACAGTGCTTTCCATGAAAGGACACTACCATAGGTAATTCCCCGCCCTTGGTGTTCTGTGAGGCAAAGCGCGCTGCCGCACCAACAATCCTTGATAACCTTTCGAACATTCCTTCGCCCATGTTGGTGTTCTTCACCAACATGCGCTCCAAACATTCTAATGTCACCCAATCATTTGTTTGGCTCTTCTTTCATTCACCGATTGTTTTCTCTTGCCTTCGTTGGTGTTCTTCACCAACGAACTTGGTGATGGTTGTTGGTGAAGAACACATGATGCGTCAAGGTTGAATTAACCATTCGCCATTATCTAATATTCCATCCATTCACCGGTCCACCATGCATAAATTTCTCCGGTGTCATAACACCATCGCGCTTGAAGACCCCGCCATCCTTCAGCACAAACTTAACCTTGCGCAACGCATCAATCTGTTCGAGAGGATTGCCTTCTACGGCAATGAGGTCGGCCGCGAAACCAACTTGAATCGGTCCGCGGGTAGTCTCCGTTTCGCTGCATTTATATCCATTGATAGTCATGGCGCGCAGGATATCCACGTTGGGGATTTTAGC
>JAYVAI010000265.1:0-1503 GCA_043751075.1 Cyclobacteriaceae bacterium
ATTTAGTTCAAGCGATTAGCGGCAGACCCGCCTGCCGGACGGGCAGGGCCGCAAAACATTTGTAGGAATTAAGTCTTGATAACGCAAGGTGCAGAGCACCGAGACTTTATATAGAAGAAATATGAGAATATTTTGATCTTATATTCTTTACCTGTAAACTCGGGTTTTAAAACCAAGTCAATTAAACTATGAAGGCATTTATTTTTCCCGGCCAGGGCGCACAGTTCACCGGAATGGGCAAAGAGCTATATGAAAAAAACCAGGCTGCAAAAACATTGTTCAACCAAGCCGATTCCATTTTAGGATTTAAAATTTCGGAAATCATGTTTGCAGGCAGTGCCGATGAGCTAAAGCAAACGAAGGTTACCCAACCGGCAGTGTTTATCCATTCTGTGGCAGTGGCGCTTTCGCAAAATGCGGTCCAGCCCGATATGGTAGCCGGCCATTCGCTCGGAGAATTTTCGGCACTCGTTGCCAATAAAGCTTTGTCGTTTGAGGATGGATTGAAACTTGTTTTCAAGAGGGCAAGTGCCATGCAGCGGGCATGCGAGATAAATCCTTCCACGATGGCCGCCATCATTGGCTTGGACGATCAAAAGGTGGAAGAAGTTTGTGCTTCCATAAAAGAGGAAATAGTAGTGGCGGCAAATTACAACTGTCCGGGCCAGTTGGTAATATCGGGCTCTCTAAAAGGGATCGAAATTGCCTGCGAAAAACTGAAAGCGGCCGGGGCCAAGCGCGCATTGCCACTGCAAGTTGGCGGAGCATTTCATTCACCCTTGATGGCACCTGCCAAGGAAGAACTGGCCGCGGCCATTGAAGCCACAAAATTTATGGCACCGGTGTGCCCGGTGTATCAAAATGTAAATGCGCTTCCTTCCACCACTATTGAAGCGATAAAGAAAAATCTTATAGAACAACTGACTGCGCCAGTACGCTGGACGCAACTCGTGCAAAATATGGCCAACGATGGAGGCACTTCCTTTCTTGAGTGTGGCCCCGGCAAAGTGCTGCAAGGGTTGGTAAAGAAAATCGCACCCAACGTGGAGGTATCAAGTATGTAGAATATGCCCGCTTAATCACGCAAAGTTCGCAAAGGTGCGCCTCACCAACTCAGCTCAGAACTTCTTTACTCACGCAAAGGCGCAAAGGGCGCAAAGGTGCCTCAATAACATTGCCTTAGAACTTCTTCACCCACGCAAAGGCGCAAAAGGTGCTTACCAATCTTCTTCGAACTTCTTCACTTCAAGATTATCTGTACACTCTTCAAGCAGTTGCCGGTGATTTTTTTTTAGCATCGGATGGATAAAATCGGGAGCTATCTCAACCAAAGGACCCAATACAAATCTTCGTTGGGCAATGCCAGGATGCGGAAGGGAAAGAGTAGCTGTGCTGACTATTGAACCATCTGCGTAAAGCAAATCCAGGTCTATGGTGCGGCTCCCCCACTTTTCATTGCGCTGGCGCCCCATTTCAATCTCGATCGCACTCAATTTGTTTAAA
>JAYVAI010000266.1:0-1500 GCA_043751075.1 Cyclobacteriaceae bacterium
CGCCACGCTACAAAGGCAATTATCATCTCAATCCCGCTAAGGCAGAATGGATGTATTTTCCGGTTATCTATGGAAGAGAGGAAATGAAGGAAGTGACGATAAAATAATGTAATTGACCATTCAATTAGAAACTCCATTCAAAAAACTAAACACCGTCTCCGCAAATTTTGTCGGGTCTTCCGCCTGCACCCAATGGCCGGTGTTGAGCGTTGCAAATTGTGCCGAAGGAAATATTTTTACTGTTTCACCTTCATCGCCCGCGGCAAAATAATTGGACCGCGCCCCTTTTATAAAAAGCGTGGGGGCCGGGTATTGCCCCGGGTACTGCATGCCCTCCCCTATCTCTTCAATATGATTTTCGATGGCGCGGATGTTCACCCTCCACTCAAATTTGTTTTCCGCAGTGCGCGAAAGGTTCTTCAATAAAAATTGCCGCACATCGGGTTCTGGTATGTGATCGCTCAAAATCTTGTCGGCCTCATTGCGCGAAGCAAGCGTTTGCAGATTGATGGCATGAAGGCCCTCCAAAATATGATCGTGGTGCACCGCATATTGCTTGGGTGCAATGTCAACCACTATAAGTTTATCTAATTGCTCAGGATATTTTACGGCAAAGTTCATCGCTGTTTTTCCACCCATCGAGTGGCCAATGATGTGAGGCTTATCAAGATTGTGATCATTGATAAAGGTGGCCAAATCCTCAGTCAGTAATTTATAATTGAAGTCATCGCTGTGTGGCGACTGCCCATGATTGCGCTGGTCAACCAGATAGACTGTAAAGTGTTCAGCAAAAACTTTGGCTAATGAAAACCAATTGTCGGAAGAGCCGAACAGGCCGTGCAAGATGATAAGAGGATGGCCGCATCCTGATTTTCTAAAAAATAATTTCATGACGTGAAGATAAGAAAGAAAAAAACAGGCCATAGGCCCACGCAGTGGGAAGCACCGAGTATATTTGCGTTTTCTATGGAATTGACAACCAACACCTATCGCATTCAAGGCATTGATGTAGCCACGTTATGCAAAGAGTTCGGCACTCCCCTCTATGTGTATGACGGTGAGAAAATAATCCATCAGCTAAAAACCCTTAAGAATGCTTTTATGGATACCGATGTGCGGGTGAAGTATGCGGCCAAAGCGCTCACCAACATTTCGATTTTAAAGCTCCTGAAAAAACATGGCTCGGGTGTGGATGTGGTTTCCATTAACGAAGCACAACTGGCATTGGGCGCTGGCTTTGTGCCTGGCGAAATCATGTTCACGCCCAGTGGTGTTGATTTTGCAGAAATTACAGAAGGGGTTGATGCAGGGTTGAACATCAATCTCGACAACCTGTCGGTGCTGGAAAAATTTGGGAAGAAATATGGCAACACCTATCCGTGTTGTGTGCGGCTCAACCCGCATATTATGGCAGGAGGCAACTATAAAATTTCTACCGGGCATGGCAATTCAAAGTTTGGCATATCGGTATATCAACTTCCCCACATCATGCAGTTGGTG
>JAYVAI010000267.1:0-3968 GCA_043751075.1 Cyclobacteriaceae bacterium
AACCACCTCGTGGCGGTGGTCAACAAAGTGCACGATCAGGTCTTTGAGGTTCAAAGTCTGTGGCCTTCCTTTTACGAGCGCCACGTTGTTCACATTGAAGGAAGACTGAAGCTGTGTGTATTTGAATAAATTGTTCAGCACAACATTTGGAATGGCATCGCGCTTCAGGTCATAAACCACCCGATAGCCGTCACGGTCCGATTCATCGCGTATGTCGGTAATGCCCTCGATTTTTTTATCATTTACCATCGCGGCTGTCTTCTCTATCATCAGTGCTTTGTTCACCATGTAGGGAACTTCGGTAACAATGATTTGATCTTTGCCATTGGCCGCCACAACAATCTCTGCTTTTGCCCGCACCACAATCCTTCCTCTTCCCGTAAGGAATGCCTCTTGCACACCTTGGTATCCATATATGATTCCGCCTGTAGGAAAGTCAGGTGCGGTAACATATTTCATCAGTTCGGCAATGGTTATCTCGCGGTTGTCTATGTAGGCGATTATGCCGTCAATGGCTTCGGTTAAATTGTGCGGAGCCATGTTGGTGGCCATGCCTACTGCTATGCCCGATGATCCATTCACCAACAAGTTTGGGATCTTGCTTGGCAAAACCGTTGGCTCCTGGTTTTGATCATCGTAGGTTGGTTGAAAGTCAACCGTTTCCTTGTTGATGTCGGCCAGTATTTCTTCGGCAATGCGTTTGAGCCTTGCTTCGGTGTATCGCATGGCGGCTGGAGGGTCTCCATCAATGGAGCCAAAGTTTCCCTGCCCATCCACCAATGTGTAGCGCAACGACCAATCCTGGGCCATGCGCACCATCGTATCGTAAATGGAAGAATCTCCGTGTGGGTGATACTTACCCATTACATCTCCCACTATGCGCGCTGATTTTTTGTATGGCTTGTTGTAGTTCACGCCCAGCTCCTGCATTCCGAAAAGTACCCTGCGGTGCACCGGCTTGAGCCCATCGCGCACATCGGGCAATGCCCGCGATACGATCACCGACATCGAATAGTCGATGTAGGCACCGCGCATCTCATCTTCAATGTTGATGGGTATAATGTTCTGCCTTGCCGGGGGTAAATTGGTTTCTTCTGCCACGTAGTGTATTGGGTTATTTATCCGTTTGCAGAACCATTAAACAGGTTTTGAAAACGAAGGCGCAAGGTAATTAAAATTAGAGAAATTTGAACTGTGAGAGGATCTTAAATCAAACATTCTTACAAAAAGAATTATGAATGCACCCTTTATAAATGATGTTGAACATAAACTAAATGGTATGTCAGTTTGAGGCTCTCGAAAACTGACTTGAGAATAAAATTAGCCTTCGACCCCGAACCTTTGGGGAGGCTGACATGTGTTTCAATTGTAAAATCAAAACGGGTTGAGCCTCTTCTTGTTTTTTCCTTTATACTTGATCAGGGTAGGATGGTTTTCACCATAGTTGGGATTCTGCTTTTTATAAAACGGATGCACCCGGCTTCGGTACTCCTTGTTGCCGTGGGCATGGTTCATCTGTATTTTGCATTCGCTGTGAAAGCATTTTGGAAGTTCGGGCAATGAATAGGTTAAACCAATTTGAAGATAGACTGCATTGAGGTTGTGCTTGATGGATTTATCGCCACTGGCAGGAATGGTGAGGGTATAGCTTTTGAAATCGAGGGAAGGCTTCACGAACAGCCGCACATATTCTGATAAGTCCCTTTCAACAGTAACTCCAAGATTAATGTTTATACCCTTTTGTATAAGTCCTTTCGCAAAATTGTTTCCCGGTTGATAGCCACCGATCAGCAGGTTTCCTGTAAAGAGATAATCTTGTAACCGATAAAAAGAATAGCCTGCCATGCCATAATACTTTTTCATTATCCCCGAAGAGTTGGTAGGTTGGAAACTCCCGATCTTATCGGTAAACGTGATGGGTTTAAAATTTCCCATGAACATGGCTTCATACCCAAAGCCTGCCCCTATCCTGTACTTGCCAAGAAATTCATAATGAATTGCAATATGAATAGGAAAGTTAAACCCATTGCCTTTGAAGCGAAGTTTGGCAGTATCTGAATTTATCAAGTAACTGTCAGGAAGAACAGCCAGTATGTTGGTAGTGGTGTCGTTCACCCAATTGGAAAAGAGCTTTGGTGGAACCGGGCCCGAAGGAAAAATGCGGGGCGATTGCCCTGTGTTTTGAAAAATTGTAAAACCATCCAGCTGATGTCTGAAAAAAGTATTGCCTGCTCCAATGCTCGCACTAAACTTGATGTTCCTAAACAGCTTCCTGATCGGATAACTTTTTCGCTTAGCATAAATGGTCTCCAACGGAAAGGTGGGCTTCTCTTCATCCTGAGCCTGCACCACAGAGGAAAGAAATAGTAAAAAGACAAGCGTTGAGGATGTATAAATCTTGTTCAGGTTGTTGAATTAACTTCTAAAGATAATAGGTAAAAACGGATGTCAAAGCACCTGCACATCAGTAACCATACTTAGGATACCCGCTTTCCAGCGAGCTGAAGGTGTGAAACAACATCTGTCCTTTCTTGGCCTCGTAGGTAAATTGATGTTGCGCGGGGGCTGGCCCGTTCAACTGAAGTTCAATTACATTTTTGCCTGCCACTAAAGGTATCCGCGCATAATAAATACTATGCGGAAGTGTTTGCCAATTGCGCGTATCGGCTTTTTCGGTGATGGCATTTATCATACCCAGCACCGAGCCGAGGGTCCTGTCTTCTTTCTTCATTTGATATTCCGCAGCCTTTTTTAACGCAACACGTATCAGGGCTTTGCTCAGCTCAAGGTTCATCCGTTGCTCCAGGCTCTTGAAGGCAATCTTGTTTACGTCTTCCAGCATTTGCAGAGGCATGGATTGATTTTGAAACGAAATTGTTGCGCCCGAAAAATAAGCCGGACGCTCAATGTACCTGGGAAAGGAGACCCGAAAAAACTCCAGGCTGTTAAGTCCGCTCTTATCTTTCTCACTGTAATTATCAATCCGGAAGGGAAAACTTATGCCCAATTCTTTGTTCGAAAAATATAACCAATTGTCCCTGTGGTTTACCACAAAGTTAATTCCCCACTCGGCCTTTACCGGGCTCAGGCCATTGTGCCAGAAAAAAACAAGCTCGCCTCCTTCCGAAGGGTGATACTCAAAGTCGGCCATATCGAATTCAAGTTTGTATCTGGCAAAGTCATCGGCCATTCCACTTAGAAAGGCGGTGCGCAGCAAATCTTTTTTCAATTGATCGGGAGCTTGAATCCCAAACAACCGGCCATAGTCTTGTTCATAAATCTCCCACGCATTGCGATAGGCAATGAAGGCATTGTTATAATCTTTGTCCACCTCATAAATAATTCCCATCAGGGTATGGACAAATGCATCGCGCTGAAATTTACTATCCGATTCGTAGCGATCACTCAATTGCTGCAGGCGGATGTTCACCCTTCGGCATTCCACCAGAGCCTCTTCCGTTTTTCCAAGCTTCAAAAAATTCAAGGCTTTGTAGTAGAGCAGCATAAGGTGCTCGTGATCTTCACCTTTGTAAGTTGTCACCATGGGATTGGTGAGATAGGAAGCCACTTCGTAGAGATAATTTTTGCGGTAATCTTCACCAAACAAAAATGCTTTTTCAAAGTATTCATTGCTTTCTTCATAGCGGCCCATCATGGAAAGCACCAAACCGTTGTTTGCATTAAAAAGAAACTCCCTCTTGCCGTTGGCCTCAGAGGCATGCGACTGCAAATTGGAAAGCGCATTGTCCAAGTTTCCGCGCTCAAATTCCTGATTGAAGGTATAATTGGATTGATAGTAGGTGGCACATGATGTAGCCATAGCCACGAAACCGAAAACCTTTAACCGGCCACATAAATTTTTAAAGATTTTCATCCTCAATCAAAGTCATTTAAAAAAATCGTATTAGGCAAAGTTGACAATGACAATCATTGCACTAATTGCGTATCTGCTTCTTGATTTCCTGCTG